>NZ_JAWOAI010000279.1:0-12896 GCF_033194735.1 Streptomyces sp. W16 | reverse complement strand
GGCGGGGAGCGCCCCCTGCGCCGCAGGGGCCCCGCCTCAGTCCCGGCCGCCGACGCCTTGTGCGGTCCGCACGAACGCCGCGACGAGGGGTGATGAGCTGCGGGTCGTCTCCCAGGCGAGGATCACCTCGTCGGGTTCGGCGTCGGTCACGGGGACGTAGGTGATGTCGGGGCGGGAGTACTGCTCGGCGACGGAGACGGGGACGAGGGTGATGCCCGCTCCGGAGGCGACGTTCTCGAACTTCTCCTCGATGCTGCGGATCGGTACGTCGTCGGGGTCGGGGTGGGGGTTGAGGTAGCGCAGCCAGGTCTCGCCGTCGAGGTCGGCCAGGACGAGGTCCTGTTTGCCGGCGAGCCGGTGGTCGGCGGGGAGCATGGCCACCCGGGGCTCGGTGAACAGCGGGAGCAGGGTGAGGCCCTGTTCTCGGATGGGGCGGCGCAGGTAGGCGAGGTCGACGGTGCCGTCGAGGATCAGCTGTTCCTGGTCGTCCCATTCGACCCGGCGGGCCTTGACCTCGGCGTCGGGGTGGGCGGCGCCGAAGGCGCGCAGCGCGGGGGTGATCACGACACCGGCGCGGAAGCCGACGACGAGGCGGTGCGGCCCGTGTGCGGCGCGCTGCACCCTGCGGCGGGTGGCGTGCGCGGAGGCGAGCAAGGTCCGTCCGTCGTCGAGGAGTTCGCGTCCGGCCGCGGTCAATGTCACGCCGTGGCTGTCGCGTTCGAAGAGGGTGGCGTCCAAGTCCTTTTCCAGGGCCCGGATCTGACGGCTCAACACCGGCTGTGCGATGTGCAGCTGTTCGGCAGCGCGTCCGAAGTGGAGCAGTTCGGCCACCGCGACGAAGTAGCGGACCTTCCGCAGGTCGAGGTCCATGGGTGTCACCGCTTCCCTGCCGTTGCCGTCGGCGATGCCTTCAGGGTATCGCCATCGCCGAAAGAGGTCTTGGACGGCGGGGTGGCGGCAACCGCAGGCTGGACGGCGTCACAGCAACGCGAAAGGGGCAGGACATGGGACTGCGAGGACAGCGGATCGTCGTCATCGGCGGTACGGCGGGCATCGGGCTCGCGGTCGCGGAGGCGGCCGGGCGGGAGGGGGCCCGGGTGGTGGTCGCCTCGCGTCGGCAGGAGAGTGTGGACGCGGCGCTGAAGCGGCTGCCGGACGACGCGGAGGGCCGGGTGCTCGACGCGAGTGACGAGGATTCGGTGCGGGGCTTCTTCGCGGGGCTCGGCGACTACGACCACCTGGTCTACACGGCGGGTGAGGCGCTGCTGATGGAGAGCCTGGCGGAGTCCGACCTCGGGCGGGCCCGGGCATTCCTGGACACCCGGTTGTGGGGTGCGTACACGGCGGTGAAGTACGGTGCCGGGTCGATCCGGGAGGGCGGTTCGGTGGTGCTGACCGCGGGTACCGCCGGGCGCAGGCCGATGTCCGGTACGTCCGTCGCCGCCGCGCTGTGCGGGGCGATGGAGTCGCTGACCCGGGCGCTGGCCCTGGAGCTGGCGCCGCTGCGGGTCAACGTGGTCGCGCCCGGTCTGGTCCGCACCGAGCTGTGGCGGGAGTTGCCCGAGGATCACCGGGACGGACTGTTCGAGTCCGTCGCCGGGTCGCTCCCGGTCGGCCGGATCGGCGAGCCGGCCGATGTCGCCGAGGCGTATCTGTATCTGATGCGCGGCGGCTACAGCACGGGTTCGACGGTCGTCGTGGACGGCGGCACACTCCTCGTCTGACGACCCGACCGCCCGGAGGGAAGCAGGCGGCCCGACGGTCCGAGGCGGGCCGGACCGCCTGCCGCCTGCCGCCTGCCGCCTGGCCACCCGAAGCGACGCAACGCGACCCACCCCGCTCAATCGCCCTGCGCGAACCGCACCTCCGCCGCCGTCACGACCGACCCCAGCCGTGGGAAGTCGAGCCTGACCGACGCCTGGTGTTCGGCCTCGGTGAGTGCGCTCATGGCGTCCTCGACGAAGACGAGTTGGTAGCCGTGGTCGCCGGCGGCGCGGGCGGTGGACTCGACGCCGAGGTTGGTGGCGATCCCGCCGAACACCACGGTGTCGACGCCCTGTTCGCGCAGGCGCTCGTCAAGTCCCGTGCCCTGGAAGCCGCCGATCGTCCGTTTCACGATCTCCAGGTCGCCTTCCGCGGCCAGTCCGGCGGCGAGTCCGCTGCCGGAGGGCTGTTCGGTGATGCCGGGGCGTTCGACCCGGATCAGTACGACGGGCGCTCCGGCGGAGCGGAAGGCGGCGGCCAACTCCTGGGCCACGGAGAGGACTTCGGTGCCCTTGTACGGTTCGAGCGGCAGCGCGACGATGCGGTCCATGAGGTCGACGAGGACCAGGGCGGTGCGCGCGGGGTCGAGGGCGAGCCGGGGTTCGGGAGTCTGCGGTGGGGTCATGACGGAACGTTAGCTGCCGTCAGCCGTCCGTACCGGAGATCCGGATCAACAGGTCCATGAACCGGTCGCGTTCGGCCACCGTCAGCGGGGCGAGGAGCCGGTCGTTGGCCTCGCGGGCCGCCTTCTCGCACCGCTTCAGCAGGCGTGCGCCCTCCGCCGTGAGCGACACCGCGTTCTTGCGGCGGTCCTTCGGGTCCGGCTCGCGGACGACCAGGTGGGCGGACTGAAGGTCGTTGAGGATGCCGACGAGGTCCTTGGGGTCGAGCCCGACACCGCGGCCGAGGTCGGCCTGGGCGACGGGGGCGAGGTCGCGGACGGCGGAGAGGACCACGTGGTGCCACATCTTCAGGCCTTCGGCGGCCAGGGCGTCGGCGACCAGGGCCCGGCCGCGGGCTGCGGCCCGGCCGAGGAGCCAGCTGGGGAGGGCGCGGATCGCGGGGAGGGGTGCTTCGGCCATGGATGCAGCCTAGCGAAAAGTCGTTGGACTTCCCAATGAAATCGTGAATATCATTGGGCCTCCCAACGATTTACGAAGCTTCCTGGAGGTGCGATGCGTCGCGTCCGGTACGAGGCCACCGGCGGCCCGCTGTTCCTGGAGGAGGCCCCCGTCCCCGAACCGGGCCCCGGTGAACTCCTCGTGCGCACCGAGGCGGTCGGGGTCACCCTGCCCGTCGTCCGCAAGGTCACCGAGGCGGCCGAGCCGATCCCGCTGGGTGGCGAGGTCGCCGGGGAGGTGGTCGCCGTAGGACAGGAGGTGACCGGATTCCGGGTGGGCGAGCGGGTGACAGGGCTGTGCTTCGGACACGGATACGCCGACTTCGCCGTCCTCCACGAGGCCATGGCCTCCCCGGTGCCCGACACCGCCTCCGCCGTCGACGCGGTCGCGCTCGTCCGCAGCGGGCTGGTGGCCCTGGGCGCGCTGGACGCGGCCCGGCCCGAGCCCGGCGAGGCCGCACTGATCACGGCCGCGGCGAGCGGAGTCGGCCATCTCGCCGTGCAGTTGACGAGGGCGCGGGGTGCGGGGCGGGTGGTGGGCGCGGTCTCCGACAAGGCGAAGGCCGGCTTCGTGGGCGCGCTGGGCGCCGACGAGGTGATCGCCTACGACGGGCTGGACTCGGCCGAGCCCGTCGACTACGCACTCGACGCGGTGGGCGGCGAGTTGCTCACCCCGGCGGTGGCGGCGCTCGTCCCGGGCGGGCGGCTCGTGGCGTACAGCTCGGGTGGCGGGACGATCCAGGCGTACGACCTTCTCGCGGGCGCCAAGTCCGTGATCGGGTTCCAGATGGCGCGGATCGCGCGCGGGAAGCCGGAGTTGTACGAGCGGTGGCGGCTGGAGCTGTGGCGGTTGTTCGCCGAGGGCGCCCTGAAACCGTTCGTGCACGGGGAGTTCGGGCTCGCGGAGGCGGCCGAGGCGCACCGGGTGATCGAGTCGCGGAGCAACCTCGGCAAGGTCGTACTGCGGCCCTGAGAGGCCGACCCGCCCCCTGACGCCCCCTCACTTCTCTTCCGTCACCGCCGACTTCTTCGACGCCGACCGCTGCACGCTTCTTGTGAGGCTCCGGATGCCCCAACTAACGTCTGTGACGCGCCCGTTGGACGTGGGATGTCCGGATGTCAAGACGAATGAAGGGCAGGTCGCACCACCATGCCGTCAAGTCTTCGCGCACGTCTGAGATCCACCCTCACCGCCGCACTCACCCTGGCCGCACTGCTCGTCCTCCCGAGCCCGGCCCACGCCACCGCCCAACCTTCCAGCCCCACTCCGGAGTTCGCGCAACAGGTCCTCTTCAAGGCGTCCCAGGACCCTGGCTACGCCTGCTTCCGGATCCCGGCCGTCGTGCGGACGAACGACGGGACACTGCTCGCGTTCGCCGAGGGCCGGGTCCTCAACTGCGGTGACGCCGCCGACATCGACATCGTCGTCAAACGCTCCACCGACGACGGCGCCACCTGGAGCCCGCTGCGGGTCGTCAACCACGGCGGCGGCGACACGCACGGCAACCCGGCGCCCGTCGTGGACCGCGCGACGGGCCGCGTCCTGCTCGCCGAGACGTACAACACGGGCCGTACGGACAGCGCCAGTTGCTCGGTCCCCTGCGACCGCACCCCGCACCTGCAGTACAGCGACGACGACGGTCTCAGCTGGTCGCAGCCGCGTGACCTGAGCGACGAGATCCTGCCCCCGAACTGGAACTCCTGGTACGCCACCGGCCCCGTGCACGGCATCCAGCTCACCCGCGGCAAGCACAAGGGCCGGCTCGTGTTCGGCGTCAACACCGAGACCTGGGACGGGAGTCGGGTCACCGCGAACAACGCGGCGCTGATCGTGAGCGACGACGGCGGCGACCACTGGAGGATCGGCGCCACCGACTCGTACCCGATCGCGGCCGACGGGACGTGGCGGCAGAAACCGTCCGAGGTGACGCTGACCGAACGCACCGACGGCTCGATCCTGGTCAGCGGCCGTGAGCAGGACGGCACCGACCTCGGTCACCGCACCCAAGCGGTCAGCCGTGACGGCGGCGACAGCTTCACCGCGCCCTTCCGCGACCTGCCCGACCTGTACGCCCCGCAGGTCCAGTGCTCGACACTCGGCGTCGGCTCCCGCATTCTGCTGGCCTGCGACGCGGATCCCGACCGCCGGCGGACGATGATGATCCGCTCCTCCTACGACGGCGGGCGCACCTGGGACAGCGTGGACCGCGGCACGGTGGTGACGAAGGACTGGTCCGGCTACTCGGACATGGCGCGGATCAGCGGTGACACCGTGGGCCTGGTGTACGAGGGCGGTGCCGTGACCGCCACCGACGAGATCCGCTTCGCCCGCTTCAACGAGGCCTGGCTGCAACCGCGTCGGGGCCCGGACCCGACGACCGCCGACCTCGCTGCGCACGCCGGGCGGGCGGCCGTGCTCGGCGGCGCCCAGGAGACGGACGGCGTGTCCGGGGGCGCCCTGTCCTTCGACGGTGTCGACGACGCCGTACGTCTGCCGTACAGCGACCGACTACCCCTGGGGACAAAGGACTTCACGGCGTCCCTCTGGTTCCGCTACACCGCCACGACCGGCGATCAGCCGTTCCTGTGGATGGGCGGGGTCGGTACCAGTCAGCCGCAGGTGTGGCTGCGCGGTGAGCCCGCCGGCAACCACGTCCGGGCGCTGATCACCACCCGGGACGGTGCGAGCGCCGTCCACACCACCTCCGTGGTCACCGCCGGCGCCTACAACGACGGCCAGTGGCATCACGCCGTGGTGCGGCGCGGCGGTGGGCAGTTGACGCTGTCCGTGGACGGTACGACGGTGAGCACGGCGGATGTCGTGGGGTCCGTCAGCCGCAACTCGCCGTTCGGCGTGCACATCGGCCAACGGGTGGACAGCCTGCAGTACTTCACCGGTTCGCTCGACGAAGTCCACGTCTGGGACCGGCTGTTGACGGACGACGAGCTGGCCGCGCAGGATCCGCCCGCCGCGGGGACGGTGCTGTGGCTGCCCATGGACCATGTGAGCGGCAGCCACTAACGTCCCGGGCGTGCCCGAGGACCGACGAGCACGACAGCGGACGGGAGCCGGGGTCGGCCTGCTGCTGACCCTGGCTCTCGCGGCCGTGCTGCTCACCGCCCTCCCGAAGGACCACGACCGGGAGGGCGGCGGCGCGTGCCCGGCCCGTACGGTGCGGTCCTGGTCGGCGGACGCACAGCTCACCAACTCCTTTGCCTCGTACGGCGACGACGCGACCCGCACCGACGACTGGACCGGCGGCGACGGCACCCACTCGGTGCGGCTGCCGGACGGACGGGTGCTGTGGCTGTTCTCCGACACCTATCTCGGCCAGGTGCACGGCCCGCCCAACCCGGTCGGCGAGTCGTACGTCTGGCGGGACACCACGGCGCCGCTGGTGCGCAACTCGGCGGTGGTGATGAGCGACGGACACCCCCAACTCACGCTTCCCGCGCCGCTGTTCCCCGATCCGGGTCCCAGCGAGTGGCGTTGGCCGGTCGCGGCGCGCGTCGAGCCCCGCTCCCCCGGCTCGGCCGAGTCCGTCGTACGGGTGCTGCTGTGGACGCGGACGGCGGGGGCGTATCCGTGGATCTACGGTGTGCCGACCGCGACCGAGGTGGCCACGTTGTCACTGCCGGACCTGCGGGTGGAGTCGGTCGTGAAGGTCTTCGACCAGCGGCTGGTCCAAGACCCGTCGCGGCGGGTGCAGTTCGGGACGACGCTGGTCTCGGCGGGCGGGTGGACGTATGTCTTCGGCGGGAACGACGCGCAGGCGGCGGCCCGGCCGACGTCCTCGGCGTATGTGGCGCGGGTGCCGGAGGGGCGGCTCGGGGAGGCGGGTGCCTGGGAGTACTGGGACGGTTCGGCGTGGACGGGCCGGGCCGGGCCGCGGGCGGTGCTCGGGGACGGGCGGCGCACGGGTGTGGGGAGCGCGTTCTCGGTGGTGCGGGACGGGGAAACGTACGTCCTGTTCACGATGGCCGCGGGCAGCCGGGGGCTGACCACCGTGACCTCGTACTGGGCCTGTTCGCCCGTCGGGCCGTGGCACGGGCCGGCCCGGAGTTTCCGTCCGCCGCTGCCGCCGGGGCAGGTCGCCGCGTACAACCCGCAGGTGCATCCGGCGCTCGGCGGCGACGGGCGGATCGTCCTCAGCTATGACGTCAACTGGCTGGACGCGACGGCCACTTCGGCCGCCTGGAACCTCAGCCGGAACGTGTCGCTGTACCGACCGCGGTTCGTGACCCTGCGGTTGGGGCCGCCGACTCGGTGACCTCGGGCAGTGGATCACGGGCGCGGCGCTTGGCGATGACCGCGCACACCATCAGCTGCATCTGGTGGAAGAGCATCAGCGGCAGCACGGCGAGGGAGGCGTGGGCACCGAACAGGACGCTGGCCATGGGCAGTCCGGAGGCGAGGGACTTCTTCGAGCCGGCGAACTGGATGGCGATCCGGTCCTCCCGGTCGAAGCGCAGCGCCTTGCCGCCGTACCAGGTCAGGGTGAGCATCACGGCCAGGATGACCGCCTCGACGGCGAGCAGTCCGGCCAGGCGCAGCGCGCTGACCTGGTGCCAAATGCCCTGGACCATGCCCTCGCTGAACGCGGTGTAGACGACGAGGAGGATCGAGGCGCGGTCGACGTAGCCGAGGATCTTCTTGTGCCGGGTGATGAAGCCGCCGACCCAGCGCCGCAGCAGCTGCCCGGCGAGGAACGGCACGAGGAGCTGCAGCACGATCTTGACGACGGAGTCGGCGGAGAAGCCGCCCGCGTTGCCGCCGAGCAGGGCGGCTGCGAGCAGGGGGGTGATGACGATGCCGGCGAGGGAGGAGAAGGAGCCGGCGCAGATAGCGGCGGGCACGTTGCCGCGGGCGATCGAGGTGAACGCGATCGAGGACTGGACGGTCGAGGGGACGAGGGTGAGGAAGAGCAGGCCCTGGTAGAGGGGGTGGGTCAGGAGCACCGGGACGAGGCCGCGGGCGGCCAGGCCGAGCAGCGGGAAGATCACGAAGGTGCAGGCCAGGACGGTGGTGTGCAGTCGCCAGTGCTTGAGGCCGTCCAGTGCCTCGCGGGTCGAGAGGCGGGCGCCGTAGAGGAAGAAGAGGAAGGCGATGGCGGCCGTGGAGGCGCCCGAGGCGACATCGGCGCCGGTGCCTCGGGCGGGGAGGAGTGCGGCGATGCCGACCGTCCCGAGGAGCAGCAGGATGTAGGGGTCGATCGGCATCCGACTGGGCCGTCGCAGGCGTTTCACTGTGCTCCACTGTCTCGCTGTACGTCCGCGGTCCGGTGCGGACTCGTGCCCTCCCCATCGTCCTCTCCCGCTTCTTGATCGGGAATCCGTCATACCGCTCTGACTGTCATCACGTTTCGCGATGACCGGATATGGTGTATGCCATGGTGTATGCCATGTACGACCTCTCTCACCTGCGGACTTTCCTCGCGGTGTCCCAGACGCTGAGTTTCACGCAGGCCGCGCGGCGGCTCGGGCTGCGCCAGTCCACGGTGAGCCAGCATGTGCGGCGGCTGGAGGACGCGACGGGTCGGCAGCTGTTCACGCGGGACACGCACTCCGTGGAGCTGACGGAGGACGGTGAGGCGATGCTGGGTTTCGCGCGCCGGATCCTGGAGGTGCAGGAGCAGGCGTCGGTGTTCTTCACCGGTACCCGGCTGCGTGGGCGGTTGCGGTTCGGGGCGTCCGAGGACTTCGTCCTGACCCGGTTGCCGGAGATCCTGGAGGGTTTCCGGTACGACCATCCCGAGGTCGACCTCGAACTGACGGTGGAGCTGTCCGGGACGCTGCACGAGCAGCTGGCGGCGGGGAAGCTGGACCTGGTGCTGGCGAAGCGGCGGGCCGAGGATCCTCGGGGTGAGCTGGTCTGGCACGACAAGCTGGTGTGGATCGGTGCGGAGCGGCTCCGTCTGGACGCGGATCGTCCGGTGCCGCTGATCGTCTATCCGCCGCCGGGGATCACTCGGGCGCTCGCCATGGAGGCGTTGGAGCGGCAGGGGCGGGCTTGGCGGATCGCGTGCACGAGCGGGAGTCTGAATGGGTTGATCGCCGCGGCTCGGGCGGGACTTGGGGTGATGGCGCACTCAAGGGGGCTGGTTCCGCCGGGACTTGTGCGGGTGCCTGAACGGGTGGGGTTGCCGGAGTTGGGCGAGGTCGATTTCGTGCTGGTGCACGGGCGGCGGCGGGTTTCCGCGCAGGGGGCGGCGGATGCGCTGGCTGCGGCAATTCTGGCGGGTGGGGATCGGCTGCATCGGCGCGGTCCGTAGTTTCGGCGTTTCATTGCGGGGCGAGGCCGATATCGAATTCCGCGAGGGTGAGAAACAACGCCGTACAAGAATGCTGACCGGGGAATGTGCGACAGCGGGCGGCGCTGTGAGGAACAGCGCCGCCCGTTATGTGGTTCAGGAGAAGGAGAACTCTCCTCCGTAGTCGGTGTCGTGGTCGCGGTAGACGGTGCTGTAGTTGAGCTGGCTGGTGTCGACCACGCCGTCCTTGACGGAGAACTCGATCCAGACGCCGGGTCCGTCGATGCGGACGTAGTCGCCGGCGGTGTCCAGTGCGGTGGTGCCGGAGTACGAGATGTAGGTGTCGTCGAGTTCCGACTTGTAGGTGCTCAGGGTGGACGCGGCGGTCGTGTCGTCCGCGGCCTCGACCCACAGCGTGATGGCGTCGAGCACCAACTGCTGCTGATCGTCGGTCAGTTCGCTGACCGCGAGGCCCTCCTTGGTGTCGGGGAAGTCGCCGTCCTCGTCCGGGCCGAGCACCACGTCGGTGGTGGAGTCGGAGAGCTCCGCCTCGGACAGCTCGTCGTCGGTCAGGCCTTCGAGCATCGACTCCATGCCGTCGTGCATCCCGGACAGGGGTGCGTAGGTGGTGCCGTCGTCGGTCCAGCTGGTGGGTTCGACCCCGGCGAAGTACGGGGTGGCGCCCTCGACCTCTCCGTCCTTATAGGTGAGGTTCACGGCCAACTGGTCGCCGCCGAAGTGGAGTTGCCAGGTTCCGGAGGTGCTCGGGGCGCCCAGGAAGGCGAGGTAGTAGTTGCCGCTGCCGTAGCTGGTGTCGGTCTCGCCGAGGACGTCGTCGGCCGCGAGGATCTGGGAGATCTGGTCGTAGCCGGTGTCGCTGCCGGTGCCGGTGGCGGCCTCGACGACCGCCTTGGCGGCGGTGAGCTGGGTGTCGCTGAGCGTGCTCAGTTCGATGCCGACCCGGCAGGTCGCACCGCACGTCTCGTTCGACCAGGCGGTGGCGTTGGCCTGCGTGAAGTCGAGGAGTACGTCGGCCTGTTGGTCGTCGTCCAGGGTGTCGAGGAAGGCGTTGGCGGCGTCGACCACGTCCGAGACGGAGGTGCCGGTCCCGACCGTGTTCGTGGGTACGGGGTTGGAGGGGGACGGGGATCGGGAGGTGGACGGGGAGGTGGATCCAGGGGTGGACGGGGTCGAGGATCCGGGGTCCGACGGGGATGCGCTGCTGGACGGGTCGGACTGGACGGATGCGGCGTTCGCGTTGGCGTAGAGTCCGCCGCCGAGGAGGGCGGTCGCCGCCGCTAAGGCCGCCACCACCTTCCTGTGTCGCCCCAGGGACCTGCGGTGAGCGTTTTTGGTCTTCAATTCGATATCCCTTTCAGGGGTCTCGCCCTGAGGACTTCCGAAGATTTTCTCCAGCACCGGAAAAGATCTTTGGGGAAATCCCTGCGGCATCGGTTTGGACGAGCCACATTCGATCGCCGAACACTGTGATTCACGCCTCCGGGTGCTTGGTGTTGCGCATGATTTATCTTGAACTTACTTTGAGGCAGCGCGAGTTGAGGGTGAGTTGAGTGGGAGCGTCCGGTACGTCAGCTGTTTGACCCGGCGCAGGAACGGGCTCGCCTCCACCCGCCGCACCCCGTCGAGCTGTCCCAGGGGTCCGCTGAGGTAGTCGTACAGTCCCGCCGTGTCCTTCACGACGGCCGTCACGACGATGTTGGACGTGCCGGCCGTCGCGGACGCGTAGGCGATCTGGTCGTGCGTGGCCAGTGCCTCGCCGACCGAGTGCAGTGCCGCGGGGGTCGCGGTGATCCACAGCACGGCCGCCCGCGGGTATCCGAGGACCTCCGAGTCGTACTCGACGTCGATGTACACCGCTCCGGAGCCGATCAGCGTGGCGAGGCGGCGTTTGACGGCGGACTCGGAGCGGCCGGTGGCGCGCTGCAGTTCGGGGTGGGTGGCGCGTCCGTCGCGTTCGAGTACGGCGATCAGGGCCTCGTCTTCCGGTTCGATGCGGGCGGGGCCCGGCGTCGGCGCCGGTTCGGGGAGCAGGGCGGCGATCTGGTCGTCCGCCAGCACTTTGAAGCGGCGGAGCCAGCCGGTGGGGCCGCCGTAGAAGCGGTGCAGCATCTGGTGGGCGCGGATGTCCAGGACGCTGGGGGTGCGCGGGAGTTTGCCGAGCAGGAGGTCGTCGTAGTCGCCGGGGGTGCGCGGGCGGGTCAGGCAGACGATCTCGGTGCCGCCGGAGGCGAGGCCGATCCAGGCGGTGTCGGGGCGTCTGGCGAGGGCGTCGGCGATGTTGAGGGCGTTGTCGGGGGCGCAGCGCAGGCGCAGCATCCACTGGTCCTGGCCGAGGCGTTCGGCGTCCCGGATGGCGACGACGCGCAGGCCTGCCTCGGCGGTGAGTCTGCGGAAGCGGCGGGCGATGGTCTGGTCGGAGGCGCCGAGGACCGCGCCGAGGCGGCTGAAGGAGGCGCGGCCGTTGATCTCCAGGGCGGTGAGCAGTTGCGTGTCGAGCCGGTCGAGGGTGTCGGATTCCATCTCCAGCACGGCCGCTCCTGTCGGATTCCGGCGATGAGACGCCCGGTACGGCGGTGATCGTCCGGGAGGAGCCCATCGTACGGAGAACCGCGTATCCGGGACAGGGGAGTTGAGGGCATGCGTTCATGGGGGCCGCTGACGGCGGTGTGCCTGGGCACGTTCATGTTGTTGCTGGATGTGACGATCGTGGTGGTCGCGCTGCCGGACATGGCGCGGTCGTTGCACACGTCGCTGAGTGATCTGCAGTGGGTGGTCGACGGGTACGCGCTGGCGTTGGCCGCGCTGCTGCTGGGGTTCGGGGCCGCCGCCGACATTCTGGGGCGCCGGCGGGTGCATGTGGCGGGTCTGGTGCTGTTCGCGGTGGCGTCGCTGCTGTGCGGGCTCGCGGGCGGGCCGGGCGCGCTGGTGGCGGCCCGGGCCGTGCAGGGTGTGGGGGCGGCGGCGATGCTCGCGACCACGTTGCCGTTGCTCGGCTCGGTGTATCAGGGGCGGCGGCGGTCGGTGGCGCTCGGGGTGTGGGGCGCGGTCAGCGGCGGGGCCGCGGCGGTCGGACCGGTGCTGGGCGGGGTGCTCACCGAGGGACCCGGCTGGCGGTGGATCTTCTTCGTGAACCTGCCGGTGAGCGTGGCCGCGGTGTGGCTGACGCTACGGGTGGTGCCGGAGTCGAAGGGCCCGCGGGGGATGCGCGTCGACTGGCTCGGGACGGTCGCGTTCGCGGGGTTCGCGGGCGGGGTGACGTACGCGGTGGTGCGGGCCGGGGAGGACGGCTGGGGCGCGACGCCGACGCTCGTGTCGTTCGCGCTCGCGGTGCTCGCGCTGGTCTGCTTCGTGCTGGTGGAGCGGCGGGTGGCGCATCCGCTGCTGGATCTGTCGCTGCTGCGCAAGCCCGCTTTCGTGGGGGTGATGGCGGGAGGGCTGGCCTTCAACGGGGTGGCGTTCGGCGGGATGCCGTATCTGTCGATCTGGCTGCAGACGGTGCTGGGGATGAGTCCGGTGCGCGGCGGGCTGACGCTGTTGCCGCTGACGGGGGCGGCGGTCGTGGTGTCGGTGCTGGCCGGGAAGCTGCTGCACGGGGTGCCGGCCCGGCTGACGGTCGGCGGCGGGCTGCTGCTGATCGGTACCGGCTGCTTCTGCCAGGCCGTCCTGGGCGCCGGTTCGCACTGGACGGCGCTGGTGCCGGGGCTGGTCCTGGTGGGGGTCGGCACGGGGCTGGTGGCGCC
>NZ_JAWOAI010000278.1:0-12933 GCF_033194735.1 Streptomyces sp. W16 | reverse complement strand
GCGTGGCGTGCAGCCGCAGGGCGGAGCTGTCGACCTGGTCCTCGGCGAGGGTGAGCCGGTAGCCGGTCGGTGTGCTGGCGATGACGTCGGCGCCCAGCTGGGCGCGGGCCCGGGACACCAGGACCTGGACCGCCTTGCCCGGCCGTTCCGGCAACTCGTCCGGCCACAGCCCCGCCACCAGACGCTCGGTGCTGCAGCCGGTGCGCAGATCGGCGGCGAGCAGCGCGAGGAGGCCGCGGAGCCGGGGCGCGGTGACTTCCTGTCCGCGGTGGGCGACGCGGGGCAGCAAGGTCAGATCGGTGGTCACCCGTGCAGATTAGCCAAGGTCGGGGCGTCGCGGCTCCTGCCGTGAGCCGCCCGTCGTCCCAACCCCCCTGTCGGCAAAGGCGGTTCGCGTCACCGGGAGGGGGTGAGGGGCAGGTCGTCCGTGAAGGCGTTGACGGGTTGGGCGATGGGCCGGGTGGCGTGGACGTCGAGGGCCGCCGCCGCAGACTTCGTGCCGAGGGCGCCCCGGGGGTGCCAGGTTCCGGTGACGGCCAGCCAGGTGTTGGCGGGCGGGGCGGGGGTGCCGTACATCCGGATCCTGACCGTCTGTGCGTCCGCCGCGCAGCAGGTGAAGATGATGCGGGTCAGGTCCCAGCCGCCCTGTCCCGGTGTCACGAAGCCGGTCATCTCGACGGTACGGCCCTTGATGGCCCGTTCCTTGTCCTGCTGGACCCGGGTGGTGAAGTCCGTGAGGGTCATCGGGAGGGGTGAGGTCGCGGGCAGTGCGGCGAACCGCTTCTGCTGCTTGACGGTCTCGCTGCCGGCGTGCGCCGCCGTGTAGGCGCCGAGGGCGGGTGGGGCGTAGAGGAGGAGGCTGAGCGCGGGGAGGAAGAGCAGCCAGGCGATGCGGGGTGCGGTGGAGTGGTCGTGCCCGTGGGCGTGGTGGTGCTCGTCCGCGTCGTCGGGGGCGCCGCGGTCGAGCGCCGCGTGGGTCAGGCCCAGCAGCAGGAGGAGTACGCCGGAGATGATCAGCAGCGGGCGCAGGCCCTCCTTGACGTAGCGCAGGTAGAGGTCGGTGAAGAGGGCGGTGTGCAGCAGGCCCAAGCCGGTCAGGACCAGGAGCGTGATTTGCGCGGTGCGCTTCACAGCAGGGCACCTCCGATCAGGACGCTGGCGGCCACGGCCACGACGGTGGTCGCGGTGGAGAAGCGCACCGCGAACGCCCGGCCGAAGGTGCCGGCCTGCAGGGCGATCAGCTTCAGGTCCACCATCGGGCCCACGACCATGAAGGCCAGCCGGGCGGTGGGCGAGAAGCCGGTGAGCGAGGCGGCGACGAACGCGTCGGCCTCGGAGCAGACCGCGAGGACGACGGCGAGCCCGGCCAGGAACAGCACGGACAGCCAGGGCGAGCCGGAGAAGGTGTCGAGGACGGAGCGCGGGACGGTCACGTTGAAGGTCGCCGCGGCCATGGCGCCCAGCACGAGGAAGCCGCCGGCGTGCAGGAAGTCGTGCTGGAAACCGAGCCGGAACTCCCTGAAGCGGCTGTGTCCGTGCTGGTGTCCGGTGTGCCGGGCGACCGGGCGCAGCCATTCCGTGCGGCCGAGCCAGAGCCACAGCCAGCCCATGACGGCGGCGGTGGCGAGCGAGGCGAGCAGTCGGGCCAGCACCATGGCGGGGCTGCCGGGGAAGGCGACGGCGGTGGCGGTCAGCACGATCGGGTTGATCGCGGGCGCCGACAGCAGGAACGCGAAGGCGGCGGCCGGGGTGACGCCCCGGCGGATCAGGCTGTTGGCGACGGGTACGGACGCGCATTCGCAGCCTGGCAGGACGGCTCCGGCGAGCCCGGCCACGGGGACGGCGAGCACGGCGCGCCTGGGCAGCACCTTGGTGAACAGGTCGGCCGGCACAAAGGCGTTGATCGCCCCGGACAGGGCGGTGCCCAGGAGGAGGAAGGGCAGCGCCTGCACGGTGATGGCCAGGCACACGGTGCGCCAGGCGGCCACGGCGGGGCCGTTCAGCCACGGTGTGCCCGACAGTACGAGGACAGTCGCCGCCAGACCGAGCGCGATGACGACGGCCGTTGTCGGCGGGGGCCTGCGGAGGACGCGGCGCCGTCGCTCGGGTGGGCGGACGGCGGCCGGGATCACCGTCTCCGTCACATCAAGCAGCTCATCCGTTTTTGGCATTTTTGCTCCGAATGTCTGATGTTGTGACCGAACATAGCGAGGAGTACGGCCGCTGCCGCGCCCACACGCCGTCCGGACCGCAGGTCGGGGCTCGGGAGTACGGTTCTCGTGTGATCAGCCGACTGCCCGTCACCGTCGTGCGCGCATGTCTGCGTGACGGCCAGGGCGGCAGTCCGACCGTGGTGCTGGACGAGGCGCCGTTGAGCGACGAGGAGCGGTGCCGGATACCGGTTCTCGCCGGGACGTCGCACGCCGTCTTCGTCGCGGCGCGCGGATCGGCCGTGTCCCTTCGCTTCTTCACCGCCGAAGGCGAACTGCCCGCGTGCGGGCACGGTACGGTCGCCGCCCTGGCCTTCCTCGCGGAGCGGGCCGGCGACACCGAGTACCGGGCCACTCTGCGGGCGGCGGGGCGCACCTTCGCCGGCCGGGCCGTACGGGAGGAGGCACTCTTCCGTGCCGCCTTCGCTTCGGGGCCGGTCGAGTTGCGCGACCCCAGCGCGGCCGAGTGCGGGCTCGTTCTGCCGACGCTGGGAATCACCCCGGACACGCTCGTGCCCGGCGTGCGTGTCGCCTCGGTCGGGCGGGCGCGGCTGCTGGTTCCGGTCGCGACGCGCTCCGCTCTCGCCGCGCTCGCCCCGGACTTCGGACAACTCCGGTCGGCCTGCGACGAGTTCGGATTCCTCGGCTGCTACGTCCACTCGGTGCCGTCGCGCTCCGGCCGGATCGCGGCGCGCATGTTCGCGCCGTCGATCGGTGTCCCGGAGGACATCGCGAACGCCAACAGCACTGCCTGTCTCGCCGCCGACCTGGCGGGTCGGGGCGTCACCGGGATCGCCGTCGACATGGGCGACTCCCTCGGCAGCCCCGCCACGATCACGGCGACGGCGCGGCCCGGGGCGGCCGTAGAGGTGGGCGGCACCGCGGAGGTCACGGACGTGATCCTGCTGCCGTAGCCGACGGAGGCCGGTCTAGCTCGCCCGGACCCTCGCCAGCACGTCGCGGATCAGGTCGGCGCTGATCGTGAAGTGACCCCGGGCGATCTCCTCGGCACGCTCGGGCTCGCCCGCCGCGATGGCCTCGTACAGGGCCTTGTGGTCCTCGCCGCCCTGGTGGAAGTGGGTCTGCTCGCCCTTGCCCCAGGGTTCGACCGGGAAGCCGAGGCTGATCCGGGCCAGCAGGTCCTGGCTGAGGTTGACGATCTGCGGGTTGCCCGTGGCGGTGCGGACGGCCTGATGGAAGGCGCTGTCGGCGGTGTGGGCGTCGCGGGCGCTGCTCGCGGAGAGGTACGCGGACAGGGCGTCCCGCATGGGTTCGAGGTGCTTCGGGCTACGGCGCCGGGCTGCCGTCGCGGCCACCATGCCCTCGACCAGGCCCCGCAGGTCGAAGAGTTGCTCGAACTCCTCCCAGCGGGGCAGCAGGGTGTGCCGGACGGCGGCCGCAGTCGACTCGGTCCAGCTGTCGCGGACGTAGGTGCCGCCGTTGCGCCCGCGGCGGATCTCGACGACGCCGACGGCCTGGAGGCGGGCGACCGCCTCGCGCACGGTGGGGCGGCTGACCCGGAGCAGACCGGTGAGTTCGCGCTCGGCCGGGAGACGTTCGCCGGGCAGGAAGTCGCCGACGGCGATCGCGGTGAGGAGGCGGTCGGAGACCTCGTCGACCGCCGACGCCACCCGGACCGGGCGCAGCGCGGAGGACGGGGAGCCGCCGAGGAGGACGCGGTCGAGGACGCGTGAGAACTCGTCGCCCGCTTCGGATGCCTCAGGTACGGATGTCAGCTGTCCTCCCCCTTCAATGCCGCTTCTGTAAACGCGGGCGGGCCACGTGAACTCGCCGTTACGTCTTGCCCAGCCCCCGCTAAAAGGTCTTGTGCGCTGACCTTTTACCCAATCACCATCACAGCCATCCGTCACTTCCTTTTCCGTTTCCGCCAGAGGCCGGCTCGCGTCCGGCCCGTCTGGGAGGCCCTCGCGTGGCGATTCCCGAACCGAATCACATCGGCACCGTCGACTTCAACGGCCATTCCACCTGGTACCGGATCACCGGCGAGCCCGGCAGGACCCCGCTGGTCGTCCTGCACGGCGGACCCGGCGCCGGTCACAACTACACGCTCAGCATCGCGGGCATCGCCGAGCAGGGACGCCAGGTGGTGCACTACGACCAGCTCGGCACCGGGCTGTCCACCCATCTGCCCGACGAGGGCGCCGACTTCTGGACCGTGCAGCTCTTCCTCGACGAACTCGACAATCTCCTCAAGGCCTTGGGCATCGCCGACGGCTACCACCTCCTCGGCCAGTCCTGGGGTGGAATGCTCGCCGCCGAGCACGCCGTACGACGGCCGGCCGGGCTGCGCGGTCTGGTCATCGCCAACTCCCCCGCGTCCATGGAGCTGTGGCTCGCGGCGGCGGCCGAACTCCGCGGCCAACTACCCCCCGAGGTGCAGCGGACCCTGCTCGCCCACGAGGCGGCCGGGACCACCGACCACCCCGACTACCTCGCCGCCGAACAGGTCTTCAACGAGCGCCATGTGTGCCGACTGAGCCCCAACCCGCCCGAGGTGCAGGCGACTTGGGAGAACATCGCGGCCGATCCGACCGTGTACCACACGATGAACGGGCCGAACGAGTTCCATGTCGTCGGCACCATGAAGGACTGGTCCGTGATCGACCGGCTGCATCTGGTCGAGGCACCGACCCTGCTGGTGTCCGGCCGGTACGACGAGGCGACTCCCGAGACCCTGCGCCCGTTCGCCGACCACATCCCCGACGTGCGCTGGCACATGTTCGAGCGCTCCAGCCACATGCCGCACGTCGAGGAGGAGGAGCTCTACCTCCGGGTCGTGGGCACCTTCCTCGACTCCACCGACTGATCCCCCGGCCCACCCAACAACCGTTCCCCCGACGGGAGTTCCCTGGATGTCCCGCAGCACGAGACGGAGCGCGTTCGCCGCCGCCACCGTCGCCCTCGCCCTGACCACCGCCGCCTGTTCGTCCTCCGACAGCGGCTCCTCCGACCCGACCACCTCGTCGTCCTCGTCGGCGTCCGGCTCCTCCGCGTTCCAGCCGCAGCACAAGGGCGGGACGTTGGAACTTGTGGCTCACGCCGCGGCGGGCAGCCTCGATCCACAGGTCAACTACACGCTGCAGTACTGGCAGTTGTACCAGTCGATGTACGACGGGCTGCTCTCCTTCAAGAAGGTCGGCGGGCAGGAGTCGTTCACCGTCGTCCCGGACCTCGCCGTGGCACTGCCGAAGGTCACCAACGGCGGCAAGACGTACACCTTCACGCTCCGCAAGGGCATCACCTTCTCCAACGGCAAGGCCCTGACCACCGACGACGTGGTGGCGTCCTTCCAGCGCATCTTCAAGGTCTCCAGCCCCACCGCCGGCACCTTCTACAACGGCATCGTCGGCGCCACCGCCTGCCTGAAGACGCCCGCGTCCTGCACGCTCAAGGGCGGTGTGACCGGCGACGCGAAGGCCAACACCGTCACCATCAACCTGACAGCGGCGGACTCGGAGTTCCCGTACAAGCTGGCCGTCCCGCACGCCAGCATCCTGCCGAAGGACTCGCCGGCGAAGGACGCGGGCACGAAGCCGCTGCCGACGACCGGCCCGTACATGGCGGCCTCGTACGACCCGAACCGCGCGCTGAAGCTGGTGCGCAACCCGCACTTCAAGGAGTGGTCGCGGGAGGCAGAACCACAGGGTTACCCGGACCAGATCGACTACACCTTCGGGCAGACCGTCGAGTCCGAGGTGACCGCCGTCGAGAACGGCCAGGCGGACTGGATGTTCGACGCGCCGCCCGCCGACCGCCTCAACGAGATCGGCACCAAGTACACGTCCCAGGCGCACGTGAACCCGCTGACCGCGTTCTGGTACGCGACGCTGAACGTCAACTCGGCCCCGTTCAACAACAAGTTGGCGCGCCAGGCCATCAACTACGCCGTGGACAGGTCCGCCGTGGTCAGGCTCTACGGCGGCACCAACCTCGCCTCCCCCGCGTGCACGATCCTGCCGCCGGGCTTCCCCGGGCACGTCGACTCGTGCGACTACACCAAGGGCGGCGGCAAGACCTGGACGGCCGCGGACCTGGCCAAGGCCAAGGCGCTGGTGAAGCAGTCCGGTACGGCGGGCCAGGCGGTCGGCATCGTCACCCAGGACGACGACGTCAACAAGTCGATCGGGCAGTACCTGCAGAGCCTGCTCACCCAGCTCGGCTACAAGGCGACGCTCAAGCCGCTGTCGGCGAACATCCAGTTCACCTACATCCAGAACACCAAGAACAAGGTCCAACTCGCCCTGACGTCCTGGTACCAGGACTATCCGGCGGCCTCGGACTTCCTCAACGTGCTGTTCTCCTGCGCCGCGTTCCACCCCGGCAGCGACTCCAGCATCAATATCTCGGGTTTCTGCGACAAGGGCGTCGACGCGAAGATGCAGACCGCGCTGAAGACCGCGCAGACCGACCCGACGGCGGCGAACAAGCAGTGGGGCGCGATCGACCAGACGATCATGCAGCAGTCCCCGGTCGTCCCGCTGATCAACCCGAAGATCATCGACTTCACGTCGAAGCGGCTGGGCAACTACAGCTTCAGCAAGCAGTTCTACATGCTCGTCGGCCAGACATGGGTCAAGTGAGCACCGCCGCACCCGAGTTGGCCACCCCGGAGGCCCGGCGCTCGCCGGGCCCCTGGCGGACGGCCGGCGCCGACCTCCTGCACAACAGGTCGGCGCCGGCCGCGGCCGTCGTCCTGTTCCTCGTCGTGCTGGCGACCCTGTGCGCGCCGCTGTACGCGCACCACATCGCCCACACCGACCCCTTCCAGTCCCATGTCTCCGGCACCACGGTCGTAGACGGGAAAACCGTGCCGGTGCTCACCCCGAGCAGCACCGGCCTCGGCCTCGGCGTCACTCCGATCGGCCCGACCTGGGACCCCGCCCACTACTTCCTCGGCGCCGACAACCAGGGCCGCGACGTCATGGCCAGGCTGCTCTACGGCGGCCGGACGAGCCTGTTCATCGGGTTCACGGCGGCGCTGCTCACCTGCGCCCTCGGTACGGTCGTCGGAGTCGTCGCCGGGTACGCGGGCGGTGTCGTGGACGCGGTCATCTCCCGTGTCCTGGACGTCATTTGGGCGTTCCCGGTGTACCTGCTGGCGATCTGCCTGTCGGTCGTCCTCCTCACCGACGGGCTGCACCTCGGCCCGCTCACCGTCGAGGCGGGAAGTCTCTGGCTGCCCGTCGCGATCATCGCGGCGGTCTATGTGCCGTACATCGCCCGGCCGTTGCGCGGTCAGGTGCTGGTGCTGCGCAACAAGGAGTACATCCAGGCGGCCATCGGCTCCGGGGCGCCGACCGTGCGCATCCTGCGCCGCGAAGTACTGCCGAACGTCCTGCCCACAGCGATCGTGTTCGTCCCGCTGATGACCGCGCTCGCCATGCTGACCGAGTCGGCGCTGTCCTTCCTGTCCGTAGGTGTGCAGCCGCCGGACGCCAGTTGGGGCACGATCATCGAGGACGGCCTCGGGCTGCTCTACACCCGGCCCGCCGTGACGATCGCACCCGGCCTGCTGATCGCGCTGACCACGGCGGCCCTCAACGTCCTCGGTGACGGCGTGCGCGACGCGCTCGACCCGGGCGCCCGGCTGCGCGGAGGGGTGTGACGGTCATGCTCCGGTTCATCGTCAAACGCTTCGCGTCCGCCCTGCTGGTGATGTTCGCGATCAGTGTGCTGGTCTTCCTGATCTTCTTCGCCACACCAGGAGTTGACCCCGCGGCGCGCATCGCCGGGCGCAACGCCGACCCGGCCACCCTCGCCCAGGTCCGGCATTCCTTCGGCCTCGACCGCCCCATGCCCACCCGCTACTTGCTGATGATGCGTCACCTTCTCATCGACCGTGACCTGGAGTCGTTCGTCAACCGCGGCTCCCGCGTCATCCCGCAGATCGTGCAGGCCACCCCGGTGACCCTCTCGCTCGTCATCGGCGCCGCGCTCATCTGGATGACGGCCGGCATCGTCATGGGCACGGCGGCTGCGGCCCTGCGCGGCAAGGCGGCCGACCCGCTGATCATGCTCGTCGGCGTGGTCGGGGTCTCCCTGCCGGCCTACTGGCTCGGCGAGGTCGTCAACCTCATCACCCAGAAGCAGCTGCACAGTTCGGTCTTCTCCTGGGTACCGCCACCCGGGTACGTCGACCTGAGCCACGACCCCGGCCAGTGGGCCCTGCACCTGCTCTTCCCGTGGCTGACCCTCGCGCTCCTGTACGCCGGGATCTACGCCCGGCTGCTGCGCGGCGAGGTCGTCACCGCGCTGAACGAGGACTACGTCCGCACCGCGCGCGCCAAGGGCCTCTCCGAGCGCCGCATCCTGATCCGGCACGCCCTGCGCTGCTCCCTCATCCCGATCGTGTCGCTGTTCGGCCTGGACTTCGGCGCGCTCGTGGGCGGCGCCGCGCTGCTCACCGAGGTGGTCTTCGGCCTCCCCGGCATCGGCAAGCTCACCTTCGACGCCCTCCAGAACCTGGACCTCCCCGTGATCATGGGCACCGTCCTGTACGCGGCGTTCTTCGTGGTCCTCGCCAACGCGCTGGTGGACATCCTGTACGCCCGACTCGACCCGAGGGCCCGCCATGCCTGACCAACCCCTGCTGGACGTACGCGACTTGAAGGTGTCCTTCCGCACCCGCCGAGGCTCCGTCACCGTCGTCGACGGCCTGTCCTTCTCGGTGTCCCCCGGCGAAATCCTGGGCGTCGTGGGCGAATCGGGCTCCGGCAAGAGCGTCTCGATGCTCGCCGTGCTGCGCCTGCTGACCAGTCCGAACGTGACCGTCGAGGGCGAAGTCCGGTTCCGTGGCCGCGACTTGCTCACCCTCCCCGACAAGGAGATGCGCGCGATACGGGGCCGGGAGATCGCCATGGTCTTCCAGGACCCGATGACCGCGCTCACCCCCGTGTACACGGTGGGCTGGCAGATCGCCGAGCAGATCCGGGCGCACGAGAAGGTGTCCCGCAAGGAGGCCCACACGCGTGCCGTCAGCCTGCTCTCCGACGTCGGCATCCCCGACGCGGCCTCCCGTGCGAACGCCTACCCGCACGAGTTCTCCGGCGGTATGCGGCAGCGCGCGGTCATCGCGATGGCCCTCTCCTGCGGCCCCGCGCTGCTGATCGCCGACGAGCCGACCACGGCCCTGGACGTGACGGTCCAGGCCCAAATACTCAACCTGATGCGGGAGTTGAACACGCAGGGCTCGGCGGTGGTCCTCATCACGCACGACATGGGCGTGATCTCGCAGATCGCCGACCGGGTCCTGGTCATGTACGGCGGCCGGGCTGCCGAGGAGGGCCCACGCCGGGCGGTGTTCCACGGACCGCGGCACCCGTACACCTGGGGGCTGCTCGACTCGGTGCCCCGCGTTGGAGGACCCCGGCTGCGGCGGCTGCCCACCATCGCGGGGATGCCGGTCGCACCGGGGAGCCTGCCGGAGGGCTGCGCGTTCGCGCCCCGGTGCCGATTGCGGCACGACCGGTGCGAGGAGCGGCCCGCGTTGTCGACGGGGGCGGGCTCCCACCGGGACGCCTGCTGGCTGCCGGGCGACGACCGCGCCTCGCTGCGCCTGACTTCCCGCGCGGCGGCGACGGACGTACCGGACAAGGAACGAGAGGCCACACCATGAGCGCGCCGACGACATCGACAGACGTGCTGCTGCGCGCCACGGACGTCACCAAGCACTACGCCCTGCGCGCGGACGGGCTCTCCGCGCGCCGCAGGGTGCTGCGGGCCGTGGACGGTGTGTCGTTGGAGGTGCGCGCCGGGGAGACACTCGGCATCGTCGGCGAGTCGGGCTGCGGCAAGTCCACGCTCGGCCGCTGTCTGGTCCGGCTCACCGAACTCACGGGCGGGCGAGTCGAGTTCGACGGCCGGGACATCAGCACGCTCTCCACGCGGCGACTGCGCCCCGTCCGTCCGGGCATGCAGTTGGTGTTCCAGGACCCGCAGGCCTCGCTCAACCCCCGCCGCCGCGCCGGGGACATCGTCGCGGAGCCACTGCTCGTGCACCGCTACGGCGACGGGGCCGCCGTGCGCCGTCGGGTCGCCGAGCTCTTCGACGTCGTAGGGCTGGCTTCGGCCCATCTGGACCGCTATCCGCACGAGTTCTCCGGTGGTCAGCGGCAACGCATCGGGATCGCGCGGGCGTTGGCGACGAACCCGAAGCTGATCGTCGCCGACGAACCGGTGTCGGCGCTCGATGTGTCGATCCAGGCGCAGGTGTTGAACCTGTTCGCGGATCTGCAGGAGGAGTTCGCGCTCACCTACGTGTTCATCGCGCACGACCTCGGGGTGGTCCGGCATGTGTCGGACCGGATCGCGGTCATGTATCTCGGGGAGATCGTCGAACTCGCCGAGACGGAGGCCCTGTACAAGGAGCCCGCGCATCCCTACACGCAGGCGCTGCTGTCGGCGGTCCCGGACATCGACGACGGCACGCTCACCGACGAGACGCCCCGGGAGCGCATCGTCCTCACCGGGGAGGTGCCCAACCCGGTGGACAAGCCGACGGGGTGCCCGTTCCGCACACGCTGCCCCTACGCACGCGAGCGCTGTGCCGTGGAGCGCCCCCGGCTGACCATGACTGCTTCCGGGCGCCACACCGCCTGCCACTTCCCCTTGATCGACTGAGGGTACGGAGGGCGGACCCTGCATGATGGCCCGTATGCACCTCCGCATCGACGCCGTCGACCTGCCCGGCCGTACCTTCCCCGCCCCCGCCGACAAGCCCGTCGCGACGTACGACAACGTCCATGTCGCCGTGCAGCGCCGGGACCGGCCGGCCGAACTCCTCGACCCGCAGCCGGGGGACGCCGTGTCCACGACCTGGACGCTGGAGTGCACGGCAGAGGCCACGCCGGACGGCATCGTGGTAACGGGCCCCTATGTGCAGCACCGGATGGGTCTGCGGTTCGTCTATCTGTCGTGGGGGACGGTCGACGCGGCCGGTCTCTTCACCATGTTCCGGCGCGCCAAGCTCATGCTCGACTCCGTGCCCGCCGACGTCCTGGCCGCCGCCGCGAGCGAGGGCCTGCTCGTCGGCCGCCTCGGTCTGACCGACGCCAACGGCGGCCCGTTGTGCGCGCGGGTGGATCCCCCGCACATCACCTGGACCGCCGCCGCCGGCTAGCCGTGGTCAGGACGCCGAGTCCTTCTTGTTCGTCGCCGCCCGGTACGCCTGGGTCGGGGTCATCGCGACGCCGTTCAGGCTGACCGTCTTGTAGGTGCTGACCTCGGCGCACTTCGACTGGTCGGCGGTCGCGGCCTTGGCGTTGGAGGTGGCCGCCTTGGTGTCGGCCGGGGCCGGGGACGAGGAGGCGCCGGGGAGCGTCGTACCGCTGGGCCAGTCCGTGCCGATCACCAGGGTCAGACCGGTGCCGGTGCCCTGCTTGAGGTGCGAGGAGCCGAGACCGACCGCCTTGGCCACGGTCTGGGCCTCGGCCTTCTGCCCGGTGCCGTAGGTGAGGGTGGTCGTGGTCGCGCTGACGGAGGCGTTGCCGGTGGTGGTGTCGGAACTGAAGCCGCCGTCTATCAGTGCGGTGGCGACGGTGGAGGCCCGGCCGCTGATGCTGGTGCCGTTCTCCACCGTGACGGCGATCTGCGCGGCCGGTACGGCGGCTGCCGTGGCGGTCGCGGTCGCCGCCGCCGACTTCTTGCCGGACGAGCTGGTCAGCGACTGGTCGTTGGCGATCGTCGCGAACAGGCTCTTCGCGGCGGCGGCGGGCACGACCCGGTTGGCGTTGACCGGGTCGGCGCCGGTCTGCATCGTGGTGAACGTCATGCGCTTCGTCGGCACCTTGTCCAGGTCCGCGGCGAGCCCGATGAGCTTCTTGACGGTGCCGAGACCCGTGTCGACGGTGAGCGCCTTGGTGGCGGCGTCGGCCAGGTTGTAGACCGCCGAGGGGTTGGTGAGGGTGCCCGCGCTCTTGAACTTGCGGATCATCGCGCTGAGGAAGATGTGCTGGGAGACGGTACGGCCGAGGTCGCTGCCGTCGCCGAAGCCGTGCCGGGAGCGGACGAACTCCAGGGCCGCGGTGCCCTTGAGGGTGTGGGTGCCCTTGGCCAGCTTCAGGTGCGAGTAGGTGTCGTAGACGTCGGCGTCGACGCACACCGAGACACCGCCGACCGCGTCGGACATCTTCACCACACCGGAGAAGTCCATCTGCACGAAATGGTCGATGGTGATGCCGGTGAGCGCGTGCACGGTCTTGACCTGGCATTCCTGCCCGTACTGCAGCGCGCTGTTGATCTGACCGTAGTAGCCGGCCGTCGACTGGCCGCTCTTGGGGTCCTTGCAGGCGGGGACCTGGGTCATGGTGTCGCGGGGGATGCTCATCACGGTGGCGTTGGAACGGTCCGCCGAGATGTGCACCACCATCTCCACGTCCGCGTTGCCGTTCCCGGACTGCACACCGGTCGTCGAACAGCCGCCGCCGAGCTTGCAGTCGGTCGCGCTGGACCGGGCGTCGCTGCCCATCACCAGGAGGTTGATCGGCGTACGGCCGAAGGCGTCGGCCTTCTCCTTGCCGCCCGCTCCGTCGTCGATCGGGACGCTGTTGATGTTGCCGTTCAGGTGCTCGTAGAACCACCAGCCGGCGCCCGCGGTCACCATGATCAGCACCGACAGGGATATCGCGGTGATCTTCAACACCCGCCTGCCGCGCGGGGGCTGCTTGCGGCGCGAGGCGGCACGACCGGCGGCGCGGGATCCGCC
>NZ_JAWOAI010000277.1:0-12955 GCF_033194735.1 Streptomyces sp. W16 | reverse complement strand
GACTGGTCGCGGCCACGATCTCCATCGCCGGCCTCTCCGTGACCGTGTGGGCCCACCACATGTACGTCACCGGCGGAGTGTTGCTGCCGTTCTTCTCCTTCATGACGTTCCTCATCGCCGTGCCAACAGGCGTGAAGTTCTTCAACTGGATCGGAACCATGTGGAAGGGGTCCCTGTCCTTCGAGACCCCGATGCTCTGGGCGACGGGCTTCCTGATCACCTTCACCTTCGGCGGCCTGACCGGCGTCATCCTGGCCTCGCCGCCGATGGACTTCCACGTCTCGGACTCGTACTTCGTGGTGGCGCACTTCCACTACGTGGTCTTCGGCACGGTCGTGTTCGCGATGTTCTCCGGCTTCCACTTCTGGTGGCCGAAGATGACCGGCAAGATGCTCGACGAGCGCCTCGGCAAGATCACCTTCTGGACGCTGTTCATCGGCTTCCACGGCACCTTCCTGGTCCAGCACTGGCTGGGTGCCGAGGGCATGCCCCGTCGTTACGCGGACTACCTCGCGGCCGACGGCTTCACCGCCCTGAACACGATCTCGACGATCAGCTCCTTCCTGCTCGGCCTGTCGATCCTGCCGTTCCTCTACAACGTGTGGAAGACGGCCAAGTACGGCAAGAAGGTCGAGGTCGACGACCCGTGGGGCTACGGCCGTTCGCTCGAATGGGCGACGTCCTGCCCGCCGCCGCGGCACAACTTCCTCACCCTGCCCCGGATCCGCAGCGAATCCCCGGCGTTCGACCTGCACCACCCGGAGATCGCCGCTCTCGACCAGCTCGAGAACGCGCACCACGCTGACAAGGCCCTCGCCGGCGGCAAGGAGGCGGGCAAGTGAAGGTCCAGGGCTGGATGTTCATGTGGCTGAGCGTCTTCGTGCTCGCCATGGCGGTCGTGTACGGCCTCTGGTCCAAGGAGGCGGCCGGTACCACGGCCCTCTTCATGGCCTTCGGCCTCTGCGTCATGATCGGCTTCTACCTGGGCTTCACGGCCCGGCGGGTCGACACGCTGGCGCAGGACAACAAGGAGGCCGACGTCGCGGACGAGGCCGGCGAGGTGGGCTTCTTCAGCCCGCACAGCTGGCAGCCGCTCGCCCTCGGTATCGGTGGCGCGCTGGCCTTCCTCGGTGTGGCCATCGGCTGGTGGCTGTTGTACTTCTCGATTCCGTTCATCATGCTCGGCCTGTTCGGCTGGGTCTTCGAGTACTACCGCGGTGAGAACCGCACGCAGTAGCACACGCCGAACGCACAAGAGCCCGGACACTCCGTCAGGAGGGTCCGGGCTCGTGCTTTTGCCGCAGTGCCGGTCCCTCGTCCGAGTGACCCACCGCGCCGGGGCTGACGAACCTTCATAACCTCGGCTCATGAACCACTCTCCGCGCATCCGCACCGTCGTCAGCTGCACCCTGCTGGTGATCTCCCTCGGCGCGGGCGTCACCGCCTGCGGGTCCGGCGGCGGCAACCCGCTGTCGGACAAGCCGTACGACGCGGCGGGGCAGATCTCCTTCAACGGCCCGTCCGGCAAGGGCAAGAAGGCCGACCCCGACAAGCCCCTGGAGGTCACCGCCTCAGGTGACGACGGGCGGATCACGGACGTCACGGCCACGGACGCCACGGGGCGCTATGTCACGGGCGAACTCAACGCCGACGGCACCCGCTGGCGCAGCACCTCCGCACTGGCCGCCAACGCCCACTACACGGTGCGGGTGAGCACGGAGGACGAGGACGGCGCCCCCGGCCGCAAGGTCCTCACCTTCGACACCACCAAGCCGACCACCAAGAAGAGCCTGACGGTGAAGTTCGGTCCGGACGCGGGCACCTACGGTGTCGGCCAGCCGGTCACCGCCGAACTCAACAAGCCCGTCAAGGACAAGGCGCAGCGGGCCGTCGTGGAACGTGCCCTCAGGGTGGACTCCACGCCCGCTGTGGAGGGCGCCTGGCACTGGGTGGACAACAAGACGCTCCACTACCGCCCCAAGGAGTACTGGCCCGCCCACGCCACCATCCAGGTGCACAGCGACCTGGACGGCGTGAAGATCAGCGACCGCCTGTGGGGCGGCAGATCCAAGGGGCTCAAGCTCACCACGGGCGACAAGATCATCGCCGTGACGGACGCCGCGTCCCACGAAATGACGGTCTACAAGAACGGCGAGGAGATCAACGAGATCCCCGTCACCACCGGCAAGCCCGGCTTCGAGACCCGAAACGGCGTCAAGGTCGTACTGGGCAAGGAGTACTTCGTACGGATGCGCGGTACCACCGTCGGCATCTCCGAGGGCTCCTCGGACTCGTACGACCTACCCGTGTACTACGCCACCCGCGTCACCTGGAGCGGCGAGTACGTCCACGCCGCCCCCTGGTCCGTGGGCTCCCAGGGCTCCGAGAACGTCAGCCACGGCTGCACCGGCATGAGTACCGGCAACGCCGAGTGGTTCTTCGACCACATCCACGAGGGCGACGTGGTCAAGGTCGTCAACTCCAACGGCGACGACATGGAACCCTTCGGCAACGGCTTCGGCGACTGGAACCTGGCCTGGAAGAAGTGGCGGGGCGGCAGCGCGCTGGTGGGCGGAACCCCGGATGGCCCCAGGCCGGAAGACGCGGCACGGCTCCGTCCCGAGTCAGTGTGACCCACCCAGAGGTGACCCACCCAGGGGCGCGGGGCTGTGACATTTGCGGCTCCGCCGCGCGGGCGCGACCAGCCACAGCGGACCCGCAGTCGCCAGAGACCCCGCGCCCCACCCCACTAGGCGCTCAGGGCCCGCTTCTCACGCAACAGAGACGCCAGCGCAGCCGCGAACTCAACGGGCTCCACAGGCAACGTCACCGCGGCCTCCGCACGACTCCACGTGGCGAGCCACGCATCCTGAGGCCGTCCGATGAGGACCAGCACCGGCGGGCAGTTGAAGACCTCGTCCTTCACCTGCCGGCACAACCCCATGCCACCCATCGGCGCGGACTCACCGTCGAAGACACAGACGTCGATCCCACCCCGGTCCAGCTCCTTGACGACCGCCGCCTGCGTCGCGCACTCCAGGAACTCGACCAGCGGCGCGTCCGGAGCTGGCCTGCGCCCCGTCGCCAGCCGGACTTGCTCGCGGGTGTTGGAGTCATCGCTGTAGACCAGCACCGTGGCGGTCGGCTGCATTCTTCCTCCCAAGGTCCGTTGCGCGGATGCTACTCCTTTGAACACCCCGTCAACACCTGTTGGAACACCCCTGCGATGGGCCATACGGGCAGTACACACGCTGCGAACACTCCGAACGGCACCCCCCGGAGTGAGGGCGGGATAAGCGACCGACATAATGTCGGTCGTGGCGACAGCAACGACAGTAGAAACCGGGCACGCGCACCCGTCGGTCAACCGGCCGAACCTCACCAGCGTCGGAACCATCATCTGGCTGAGTTCCGAGCTGATGTTCTTCGCGGCCCTCTTCGCGATGTACTTCACCCTGCGATCGGTGACCGGTCCGGATCACTGGAAGGAGATGGCGAGCCATCTCAACCTTCCGTTCTCCGCGACCAACACCACGATCCTGGTGCTCTCCTCCCTCACCTGCCAGCTCGGCGTCTTCGCGGCCGAGCGCGGGGACGTGAAGAAGCTCAGGGGCTGGTTCATCATCACGTTCGTGATGGGTGCGATCTTCATCGGCGGTCAGATCTTCGAGTACACGGAGCTGGTGAAGAAGGACGGCCTGTCGCTGTCCTCCGACCCGTACGGCTCGGTGTTCTACCTGACCACCGGCTTCCACGGCATGCACGTGACGGGCGGCCTCATCGCCTTCCTGTTCGTCCTCGGCCGCACCTACGCGGCGAAGAGGTTCACCCACGAACAGGCGACCGCGGCCATCGTCGTGTCCTACTACTGGCACTTCGTCGATGTCGTCTGGATCGGCCTCTTCGCCACGATCTACTTGATCAAGTAGTCGGGCCCGATCCCGCGCGCAGCCAAGAAGCGCACATTCCAGAAGCATCGACGCAGAAGATCCTGACACCGGGGTAATCCGTGAAAAAGCTCTCCACACGACGACGCCATCCGCTGGCGGCGGTCGTCGTACTACTCCTCGCGCTGGCGGTATCCGGGGGGGTGTACAGCCTGGTCGCGCCCGCGAGCAAGGCGCAGGCCGACGAGTCCGCTCAGTCCCTCTCCATCGACGAGGGCAAGAAGCTCTTCGCCGTCGGTTGCGCCAGCTGCCACGGCACCGGCGGTCAGGGCTCCTCCGACGGGCCGAGCCTCGTGGGTGTCGGCGCCGCGGCGGTCGACTTCCAGGTGGGCACCGGCCGTATGCCTGCCCAGCAGCCGGGCGCTCAGATCCCGGCCAAGAAGGTCATCTACTCCCAGGCCGAGATCGACCAGCTCGCGGCGTACATCGCCTCGTTGGGCGCCGGTCCGGTCATCCCGACGAAGAACGAGTACGGGCCGGCGGGGTCGGACATCGCCAAGGGCGGCGAGCTGTTCCGCACCAACTGCGCCCAGTGCCACAACTTCACCGGCAAGGGCGGCGCGCTGACGCACGGCAAGTTCGCGCCGAGCCTCGAAGGCGTTGCCCCGAAGCACATCTACGAGGCCATGCAGACCGGCCCGCAGAACATGCCTTCCTTCCCCGACACCACACTGTCGTCGAAGAACAAGAAGGACATCATCGCGTACCTCAACGCGGTCAACGGCGACAACACCGAGAGCCCCGGCGGTCTTGAGCTGGGCGGTCTCGGTCCGGTCAGTGAGGGTCTCTTCGCCTGGATCTTCGGTCTGGGCGCGCTGATCGCGGTAGCCGTCTGGGTCGCCGCTCGGACCGCAAAGGCCAAGAAGTCATGAGTAGCCAAGACATTCCAGAAGAGAACCTGCCCGCTGAGCAGGACGCGCACGGCGCGGTGTCGGTCGCGGACGAGCAGGACCCGTTCGCCGACCCGGGACTGCCGCCGCACGAGCACCGGGTGCAGGACATCGACGAGCGGGCCGCCAAGCGGTCCGAGCGTGTCGTCGCCTTCCTGTTCACGCTGTCGATGCTCCTCACGGTCGGCTTCATCGCCTCCTACGTGGCGATCCCGCACGACAAGGCGATCTTCGTCTTCCCGATCGGTCACATCAACGCGCTCAACTTCGCGCTGGGTCTGACCCTCGGCGGAGCGCTCTTCACCATCGGCGCGGGCGCGGTCCACTGGGCCCGCACCCTGATGTCCGACGTGGAGATCGCCGACGAGCGGCACGCGATCGAGGCGCCCCCCGAGGTCAAGGCCAAGGTCATGGCCGACTTCAAGGACGGTGCCAAGGAGTCGGCGCTCGGCCGTCGCAAGCTGATCCGCAACACGATGTTCGGCGCCCTGGCCCTGTTCCCGCTCTCCGGCGTCATGCTGCTGCGCGACCTGGGCCCGCTGCCCGGGACCAAGCTCCGCCACACCATCTGGTCCAAGGGCAAGCTGCTCGTCAACATGAACACGAACCTGCCGCTGCGTCCCTCGGACGTGGCCGTCGGCTCGCTCACCTTCGCCAAGCCCGAGGGCCTGGAGGAGACCGACGAGGAGTTCCAGACCGAGATCGCCAAGGCGGCGCTGATGATCGTCCGGCTCCAGCCGGACAACATCAAGGACAAGCGCGAGCTGGAGTGGGCGCACGAGGGCATCGTGGCCTTCTCGAAGATCTGCACCCACGTGGGGTGCCCGATCTCCCTGTACGAGCAGCAGACGCACCACGTGCTGTGCCCGTGCCACCAGTCCACCTTCGACCTCTCCGACGGTGCCCGAGTGATCTTCGGCCCGGCCGGTCACGCCCTGCCGCAGCTGCGCATCGGCGTGAGCGACGAGGGCTACCTCCAGGCGCTCGGCGACTTCGAGGAGCCCGTCGGTCCTGCATTCTGGGAGCGCGGATGAGCACTACGACCAACTCCACGAGCTCATCAGGCGCTGGCGCGCCGGGGCGTTCGCGCGAGAAGGCACCGGCCGGCGAGAAGATCGCCGACTGGGCCGACGGACGCCTCGGGATCTACTCCCTGGCCAAGTCCAACATGCGCAAGATCTTCCCCGACCACTGGTCGTTCATGCTGGGCGAGGTCTGCCTCTACAGCTTCATCATCATCATCCTCACGGGTGTGTATCTGACGCTGTTCTTCCACCCGTCGATGAACGAGGTGACGTACCACGGCAGCTATGTCCCGCTCCAGGGGCAGCTGATGTCGGAGGCGTTCAACTCGACGATGCACATCTCCTTCGATGTGCGCGGCGGTCTGCTGATCCGTCAGATCCACCACTGGGCGGCGCTGATCTTCCTCGCCGCCATGTTCGTGCACATGATGCGCGTGTTCTTCACGGGTGCGTTCCGCAAGCCGCGTGAGGTCAACTGGCTGTTCGGCTTCCTGCTGTTCGTTCTGGGCATGTTCACCGGCTTCACCGGTTACTCGCTCCCGGACGACCTGCTCTCCGGCACCGGTGTCCGCTTCATGGAGGGCGCGGTCCTGTCCGTGCCGATCGTCGGCACGTACCTGTCGTTCTTCCTCTTCGGCGGCGAGTTCCCGGGCGGCGACTTCGTCGCACGGTTCTACTCGATCCACATCCTGCTGCTGCCGGGCATCATGCTCGGCCTGGTGGTCGGCCACCTGATCCTGGTCTTCTACCACAAGCACACGCAGTTCGCGGGTCCCGGAAAGACGAACAACAACGTCGTCGGCATGCCGCTGCTGCCGGTCTACATGGCCAAGGCCGGAGGCTTCTTCTTCCTGGTCTTCGGTGTCATCGCGGCCATCGCGGCGATCGCGTCGATCAACCCGATCTGGGCCATGGGTCCTTACCGTCCGGACATGGTGTCCACGGGCGCCCAGCCCGACTGGTACATGGGCTTCTCCGAGGGCCTGATCCGCTTCATGCCGGGCTGGGAGATCAACTTCTGGGGTCACACGCTCGTCCTGGGCGTGTTCATCCCGTTGATCATCTTCCCGCTGGTCCTGGTCGCGATCGCGGTCTACCCGTTCATCGAGTCCTGGGTCACCGGCGACAAGAGCGAGCACCACATCCTGGACCGCCCGCGCAACGTCCCGACCCGTACGGCCTTCGGTGCCGCGTGGATCTCGTGGTACTTCGTGCTGCTGGTCGGTGGCGGCAACGACATCTGGGCCACGCACTTCCACCTGTCGATCAACACAATCACCTGGGCCGTGCGCGTCGGCTTCTTCGTGGTGCCGGTGCTGGTCTTCATCGCCACCAAGCGGGTCTGCCTCGGCCTCCAGCGCCGCGACAAGGACAAGGTGCTGCACGGCCGCGAGTCGGGCATCATCAAGCGCCTGCCGCACGGTGAGTTCGTCGAGATCCACGAGCCGCTCAGCCAGGACGCGCTGCACACGCTCACCGCGCACGAGCAGTACGTGCCGGCCGCGATCGGCGCGACGGTCGACGAGAACGGTGTCGAGCGCAAGGTCAAGGGCTCCGAGAAGCTGCGCGCCAAGCTGAGCGAGGCGTACTACGGCGAGGAGTCCCAGATCGCCAAGCCCACCGTCGAGGAGTACAAGGAGATCACGAGCGGCCACGGCCACCACTGATCGCTGAGGCGTCGCCACGCCACAGTCGAAGGGCCCCGTCCGAACACCGGACGGGGCCCTTCGCCGTGTCCCGCGCTGGATAGGGTGGGGGCACATTCTTGAACCACTTCTTCTACGACACCCAGGAGCGGCCGTATGAGCGCTGTGACCCCCGCTGGAGGCACCACCGCGGCGGGCCGTTCCTGGCCCGATCTCCTCAGCTCCCTGCTCGCCGGACAGGACCTGAGCACCGCCGACACGGCGTGGGCGATGGACCGCATCATGAGCGGTGAGGCCGCGGACGCGCAGATCGCGGGCTTCCTGGTGGCGCTGCGGGCCAAGGGTGAGACGGTCGAGGAGATCACCGGTCTCGTCGAGACGATGTACGCCCACGCGAAGCCGCTGGACATCCCGGGGCCCGCCGTCGACATCGTCGGTACGGGCGGCGACCGGGCCAAGACGGTCAACATCTCGACGATGTCCGCGATCGTGATCGCCGGTACCGGCGCGAAGGTCGTCAAGCACGGCAACCGTGCCGCGTCCTCGGCGAGCGGTTCCTCCGACGTGCTGGAGAAGCTCGGCATCAATCTGAACCTGCCGACCGAGCAGGTGGCGCGGGTGGCGGCGGAGGCCGGGATCACCTTCTGCTTCGCGGCCAAGTTCCACCCCTCGATGCGCTTCGTCGGCGCGGTCCGGGGGGCGCTGGGGATTCCGACCGCGTTCAACCTCCTCGGCCCGCTCACCAATCCGGCCAAGGTCACCTCGTCGGCGGTCGGCTGCTTCGACACCCGTATGGCCGGGCTCATCGCGGGCGTGCTGGCCGAACGCGGCTCGTCCGCGCTGGTGTTCCGCGGTGACGACGGCCTCGACGAGCTGACGACCACGGCCACCTCCCGGGTGTGGATCGTCCGCGACGGCAAGGTCACCGAGGAGACCTTCGACCCCCGGGACGTCGGTCTCGAACTGGTCCCCGTCGAGGCCCTGCGCGGCGCCGACCCCGAGTACAACGCGGGTGTCGCCCGCCGTCTCCTGGACGGTGAGACGGGCCCGGTGCGGGACGCCGTACTCCTGAACTCGGCGGCTGCCCTGGTGGCGCTGGAGCGGGGGGACGGGCCGTTGGCGGACCGGATCAGGGCCGGGATGGAGAAGGCCGCGGAGTCGATCGACTCGGGCGCCGCCAAGCGGACTCTGGAGCGCTGGGCGGCTGCCACCAACGCGTAGCGGCACGGCGGTCGTCGTCCCGCGATCCGGACACGGGTTGCGGGACGACGATCACCTCACGTAAATTTTCCGACCAGGTCATGAGTGACAGTCATGAGGCCCCGGCCGACTGTCCGGCAACCCTCCGTCCGTGGCGGGGTGCCCCGGGTGAAGACCAGGCCGTAGGCAGCGAGGTCTGCGGCAAGCGCGGGCCCCTCGAAAGACACCAGGGGTCCTGGTCATCGAGGGAGCCCTCTGTGAGCAAGCGAATGCGATAGGGCGTCGAGCCCCGCCTCCGCATACCCCCTTTTCACCCTCCTCCGTGCTTGAGCCCTGCGTGCTCGTACGGCGGATCCGCCTTGCCTCTCACGGGAGTTCGCCATGTCTGTCTCCACCGCTGTCGCCGCTCAGGCCATTTGTGCCCAGCTGCCCGTTCTCGGCCGGGATGTCACCGTGCCGCTCGTCACGGGCGGCGAGGTCACCTACGCGGCGCTCGACTACGCGGCCAGCGCCCCGGCCCTGCAGCGCGTCTGGGACGACGTGGCGGCCTACGCCCCGTACTACGGCAGTGTCCACCGCGGCGCCGGCTACCTCTCCCAGCTGTCCACGGACCTCTTCGAGAACGCGCGGAAGACCGTCTCCGAGTTCCTCGACTGCCGCGCCGACGACCAGCTGATCTTCACCCGCTCGACCACGGACTCCCTCAACCTCCTCGCCGCCGCCCTGCCCGCCGACTGCCAGGTCTTCGTCTTCGAGACCGAGCACCACGCGTCCCTGCTGCCCTGGAAGGACGCCCGGGTCACCTACCTCAACGCCCCGCGCACCCCGGCCCAGGCCGTCGAGACCCTGGAGCAGGCCCTCGCCGCCAGGGACCCGCAGGGCCCGGCCCTGGTCTGCGTCACCGGCGCCTCGAACGTCACCGGCGAACTGTGGCCGGTCCGTGAACTGGCCGCCGCCGCGCACGCCCACGGCGCCCGGATCGTCCTGGACGCCGCCCAACTCGCCCCGCACCACCCGGTGTCCGTCCAGGACCTCGACGTCGACTGGATCGCCTTCTCCGGCCACAAGCTCTACGCCCCCTTCGGCTCCGGTGTCCTCGCCGGCCGCGCCGACTGGCTGCAGGCGGCCGACCCCTACCTCGCGGGCGGCGGCGCCAGCCGCAAGGTCACCCGGCGCGAGGACGGGGGAGTGGACGTCGAGTGGCACGACAGCGCCGCCCGGCACGAGGCGGGCTCCCCGAACGTCATCGGTGCCTACTCCATCGCGTCGGCCTGCAAGGCGCTCACCGAGGCGGGCTTCGACACGCTGGTCGCGCGCGAGCAGCACCTGATCGAGAAGGTGCGGGCGGGCCTTGCCGAGGTCCCGGAGGTGCGCGTCCTGTCGTTGTTCGGTGACGACGCCCCGCGCGTGGGCGTGATCTCCTTCGTCGTCGACGGCTGGAACAGCTCGCACTTCGCCGCCGCGCTGTCCGCCGAGTACGGCATCGGCGTCCGCGACGGCCTCTTCTGCGCCCACCCCCTGGTCCGCACCCTCCTGGGCAGCGACCCCCAGACCCAGGGCGAGTGCGGCGCCCCCGAGGCGGCCCCGGGCGAGAAGTCCCTCAACGCGATCCGCGTCAGCTTCGGCGCGGGCACCCCGGACGAGCACGTCGAGCGCTTCGTGACCGCGGTACGGGAGCTCGTGACCGACGGTGCGAAGTGGAACTACCGTACGGAGGACGGCCGTTGCGTGCCGGCCGTGTGACCATCCAGGGGTGGGGACCTGTACGAGGAGGGGCGCGTCCTCGGGCCGGCTGCGCGGGTCCGTCACTGGGCGGACGTGACGCGCTGGCGCTCCACCGGCGACGTGATCGTGGTCTCCAACGAGCAGGGCGACAGGGCCTGGTACACGGCCGATGCTCAGGCACCGGCGAGGCTCGACCGGATCGAGAAGGGCTGGCAGGTCACCTTCGGCCCGCTCACGGCGGACGCGCACGGGGAGCTGGAACTGTGTCTCGGCGGTGAACTGATCGCCCTCAGGGCGCGGGGCTGCGACAATTTGCGGCTCCGCTGCGGGGCGCGACCAGCCACAACGAACCAGTACCCGCAGACGCTCTGTGCCCCGCAGACGATTAGGCGACGATCACGAGTCCAGCCCGATCGCGAAGGCCGCCTCAAGGTCGTGCTGGGAGTACGTCCGGAACGCCACGTGTGTGTCCGTCCCCTCCACCCCGGGGATCTTGCTGATCCGCCCGGGGATCACCTCGGCCAGGTCCTCGTGCTGCCGTACCCGCACCATCGCGATCAAGTCATATGTACCGGTGACGGAGAAGACCTCGCTCACGGATTCGAGCGCGGCGATCGACTCGGCGATCTCCGGAATCCGGTCCACGCTGGTCTTGATGAGGACGATCGCGGTGATCACGGCTGGTTCTCTCCCTCGGGGACCGTTGCTGGGGCGGCCTTCACTCTAGTGGTACGACCGAATCTCACCCACGCGTAGCCGAAGCCCAGCGTGAAGCCGACCAGGTGGGCGAGGTACGCCACTCCCGGTCCCTGGGCGGCCTGGCCCGCCGCCAGCCACTGCAGGGCCGCCCAGAACGGCAGGACCACCCAGGCGGGGAAGCGCAGCGGCAGGAAGAAGAGGAAGGGGAGGAGACTCGTCACGCGGGCCCGGGGGAACAGGTACAGGAACGCCCCGAGGACCGCCGAGATCGCCCCGGACGCGCCGACGAGGGACTGCGTGGAGTCGGCGTTGGCCAGCGTGTAGCCCAGCAGTGCCAGATAGCCGCAGGTCAGGTAGAAGAGGGTGAACTCGACCCGGCCAAGACGTTCCTCGGTCATCGCTCCGAAGACGTAGAGGAAGAGCATGTTGCCGAGTAGATGGATCCAGCTGCCGTGGACGAAGAGGGCCGTGACGGGGGTGAGGGCTTCTCGGGCGGGGCTCGCGAACAGGTCGGCCGGTACCACTCCCCAGCGGTGGAAGTACGCCCGCTGGGCGGCGAGCAGCGCGTCCCCGGTGCCGTAGGACGGGACGAAACCCGAGGCCGGGCCGAGGACGAAGATCAGGCAGCACAGGCCGATCAGGGCGTATGTCATCGGTGCCGAGGTGTTCCGGATCGCCCGCACGCCCGCTGGGCCCCAGTTGCTGATCATGAACACAGAGCATGACGTAACGGGACGCAGTCGGACAGAGTGCCTCGCCGCTGTGGACGGCCGAGCGGCGAGTACCCGCCAGGCCGTAGGGTTACGAGCCACACTCGCCGGGAAACCGGCGATCACGGAAACTGGAACAAGAAGGAAGCGGACAGCCACGATGACGGTACCCCTGCCGACCGCCTCGACGCGGTGGCGCTGCACGCTCTGCGGCAACCTCACGCGCTTCGACGTGACGCGTTCGTCGAAGGTCGTGGAGTACCTCCACCTGGACCTGGCCGGTGAGCCGAAGGTGGAGGAGCGCGAGGTGGTCAGTGAGACCATCGAGTCGGTGCGCTGCCGCTGGTGCAACGCCGTGGATCAGGTGGAACTCGTGGACAGGCCGGGCGCCGGCTCCTGAGAGGGAGCGGGCCCCGCACACGTATAGGGGTGTGAGGGATGGTGGAGAACTCAGGCGGGGGGCCGGGCGACGGCGCCGCCGAGGTGCTCGACCGTCCGCTGCCCGACGGCGTGCGGAGACGAGTCGTACAGATCGTTTCCGACGGCTTCGGCGGCCTCACCGTCGCCGAACTGCCCGCGCAGCTACGACAGTACGCCCGCTTCGCCCCCAACCGGCGCGCCAAGTTCGCCGGCAACGCCATGGCCGCCGCGCTGGAGACCGATCCGCTGTTCCGGCAGCGTATCGGGGAAAAGCTGAGAGAGGCCCAGTCGGAGCTGACCGGCGCGCTCGACTCCGGCTCGCCGCCCCCGGCCGCGGATCCGCTCGACGTGGCGGCCGCGGCCTATGTTCTGCGCCCCACCGGCTGGGTGAAGCTGGTGACCGCCGCCGGCGAGGAGGCGCTGCGCGCTGACGCCGAGCGCGTCGACGAGGAGAGCCGGGCCGAACTGGAGCGGCTGCGCGAGGAGTTGGCGCAGGCGAGGGACGCCACCCGGACCGAGACCGAGCGGCTGCGCACCGAGCTGGACGCGGCGAAGAAGGAAGCGGAATCGCTTCACCGCAAGCTGCGTTCCGCCCACAGCGACATCAAGCGCGGCGAGGCCGCTCTGCGCAAGCTGCGCGCCGAGACGGACGCCGCGCGCGCCGAGGGTGGTGACGCGGGTGCCGACCTTCGC
>NZ_JAWOAI010000276.1:0-12996 GCF_033194735.1 Streptomyces sp. W16 | reverse complement strand
CAGCCCGGCTGGGCGGCCCGGGCCGCGGCCACCGCTCGCCCGACATCCACGGCCCCGCCGAGGGCGTACGTACCGATCACGGCACCCGTGGCCTTCTCCACGACGTCGGCGGTACGCCCTGACGATGCGGGGCGAAACGTTCCGTCGATGTAGAGCTGTGCCACGGGGAACTGAGACGTCATGAAGACTCCACGGAGGTCAGGGAGACTTTGGCTTTGACTTAAACTAAGAGGCGAACGTCATGGACGTCAACCAGTCCCACCGCACAGCGGATTGATTTACCGGCGGGCCTACGCCCAAGCCCCGGCGCCGGACCCCGACCCGGGCACGGTCCCGGAGACGGACCCCACCCCGGCCCCGGACACGGTCTCCGGGCGCCGGCCGCCCGTGGACAGCAGGTGCGCCACCGGCAGGGTGGCCGCTCCCATCGCCACCGCCTCCTGGCCCAGCCGCCCGACCTCGATCCGGGTACGCCCACGCAGATACGACAGGGCGTGCCGCTCGGCCGTCTCACGCACGGTGGGCAGAACCACCCCGCCCATCACCGAGCCCGCCCATCCGGAGAGCACCACGAGGTCCGGGTGGAGCAGGTTGATCAGGTTGCCGATCCCGATGCCGATGTACTCCCCGATCTTCTCCAGGGTCTCCATGGCCACCGGGTCGGTGGCCGCCCGCGCCGTCAGTTCCGCGAGCCGGCCCTCGGTCCCGGAGGCGTGGAACGGCTGGCTGCCCAGGGTCGCCTGGTAACGGTGGAGGATGGCATCGGCTCCGACGTAGGCCTCCAGGCAGCCCCGCGAACCGCAGCGACAGGGCAGCCCGCCGGCGTAGATCACCGTGTGCCCCCACTCGATCGTGGCCGGGGCCAGGCCCGTGGTGCCGCCCTCCGTACCCGACCCGAGGGCCGCGCCCACCCCGACCCCGATGAGCGCGGTGACCACCCGGTCGGCGCCCTGGCCCACACCGCGCCACATCTCCGCCTGGCCCAGGGTCCGCGCGCAGTTGTCCAGCATGAGCGGTGCGGCGACTCCGGGGGCGAGCATCTCGCCGAGGGCGACACCGGACCAGCCGAGCGTCGGCGCGTGCACCAGCATGCGCCCGGGAATCCGCGGGTCGGGCTGGACCGCGCCGGGCACGCCGACGCCGACGCCGAGCAGGTCCGCGGGGTCGACGCCTGCGGCGCGGGTCACGTCGGAGATGCCCTGGAGCACCAGTGCGGCCACCGATTCGGCGTCGAGCCGGGTGCCGGCGATCGGGTAGACCTCGGAGGCGATCACGGACAGGGTCCAGTCGAACAGCCCGATCCGGACGTGCGTCTCACCGATGTCCACGCCGATCACGGAGCCGTAGTCCGGGCGGATCTCAAGCACCGAGCGCGGCCTGCCACCGTCGGAGTCCTCCGAACCGCCCTCCGCGATCAGGCCCTCGGCGAGGAGTTGGGAGACGACATTGCTCACCGTCGCGGAGCTGAGGCCGGAGACACGGGTCAGCTTGTTCCTGCTGGTGGGTCCCTGCACATACAGAGCGGAGAGGAGGATGGACCGGTTGTGCCGCCGCAAGTCGCTCGTCGTTCGCTTCACCACGGTTTTCACAGAACGAAGTCTGCCAGCCCGCGGCTCCTCGGATCCCGCCACGTCCGCCTGGCCGCCTCCGCCCGTGCTCCCGACACCCCGCGTATCCGCACCGGCGAACCGGCGCACACCGCACGCTCTCGGCGACCGAAGCCGGCGCACCTCCCTGAACCACCGCTGGTCCAGGGCCCGCGTCCGCGAGCCGAGCGCCCGTCCGCGCGACGGGCCAGGTGAGCCGAGTCGGCCGACGGCCCGCAACCGCACCGCTCGGCCGGCAACGTAGGGCTGGGGCCTTGCAGTACGTCGCGTCGAGATCGCCGCGGATTCCGGAGACTTCGCTCTTGGAGATAGCTCCCGGTGTCTACGCCCTGGGCTCCGCCCCGGTCGTCCGCGGGGCGGCGAAGGGGGACATGCCCCGCACGTACGCCTCCATGACGACCGCGTAGAGAGCCTGGTCGATGTCGAACCTGACAAACGTGCCCGGACCTCGTGCACCCTGATCGCTCCCGAAGGCGCCACACCGGTCCGCCTCCAGTTCATCGGCGGCGTCCGGGTTCCCAGGTCTCGCGGGCGTTCCGGTGGGAGGCTCGGGTCACACGGGACCGTGTCCCGAGGCGGAGTCGATGGCCTTCTGTACCGCTTCCAGCAGCGCGGGCAGGCCATGGGCCTGTTCCCATTCCGCGGCCGTGTAGGTCCGGATCGTGCCCCCGCCCCGGACTTGGCCATGCCCGATCTCCACAGTCCGCTTCCCTTTGCGGTCGGGGCCGGTGACGCGCACGTACAGGTGCCGTATGTGAAAGCGGGCAGGGAAGATGCCGAAGATCTCCAGTACCCGACCGTCGAACGAGTAGATGTCGCAGCCGACCGTGGTCATGATCTCGTCGTTCATGCGGGAACCCTATGCACGGTGATCAATCGTCACCAGGCTCTTGTCGCACACCACTTCCCTCGGCACCGTCAGCCGCCGGGCGGCGTCAAACCCTGCCTGTTCGTACGGGAGTTGGTCCACCAGCAGGCGGGCACCTCCTGACCGTGCGTCAGACATCCACCCAGTACAGGCCGTTGCTCGGATGTGGGAGGCGGCACCGATGTGACCGTCGAGCCACGCCCCTACGGCCCCGCGCGGCGCCTCACCCCAATTGCCTTGCCCAGTCCTGCAGTTCGGGTGCGTCCAGGGTGGTGCCGAGCCAGTCGTGGTCGAGGGGGACTCCCGGAAGTGACGGTACGACCGCGACGTACAGCCCTGCGGCGCGTGCCGCGGAGATGCCGGTGGCCGAGTCCTCGAAGGCGACGGAGCGCTCCGGGGCCGCTCCGAGCGCCTCGCATGCCGTGAGGTAGAGGTCGGGTGCAGGCTTGGGGGAACGTACCTCGTCGGCGGCGAAGGAATGGGTGAAGCAGTCCGCGAGGCCGGCCGATCCCAGTGCCGTGTCGAGCAGCTCCCGGGGGCTGTTGCTGGCGACCGCCACCGGCACGGCTGCCCGGCAGGCGCGGACCAACTCGGCTGCCCCGGGGAGGGCTACCGCGCCCCGGGCCAGCTCCTTGCGGACTCCTTCGAGGAGTTCGGCGGCGAGTTCGGCACCCGCTCCGGGCCGCCCGAAGTAGTCGGCCATGGCTTCTGCCGCGTCTTCCACGGTACGACCGATGACCAGCGCCTTCTGCTCGGGACCGAAGCCGTGGCCGTGCGCCGCGAAGACGGCCGCCTCCGCGACGCTCCAGCAGACCTCGGTGTCGACCAGCAGGCCGTCGCAGTCGAAGACCACGGACTCGGCGCCGGTGGGAAGCGAACGCATGGGTGGGGCCTTTCACTTCGGGTGAGCGGGGCGAGTCTCCCGTTCGGTGCTCGTCGGGAGGGAGCGGTCGGCAGGGGCTGGCGCCCGTGCCACGACGCCTTCGTTCGGGCTCCGGAGATCGCGGCGCGTCGGCCCGCGCTCGTGCGGGCTTCACTCCCCGAACGCGAGACGGAGACCGAAGACGGCGATGGCCGCGCCCGTGACACGGTCGAGGCAGCGGCGTACCGAAGGCCGTTGCAGGCGGCCACGGAGCACACGCGCGAAGGCGATCAGGGTGCAGGACCAGAGGACGGCCAGAAGAATGTGAACACCGGTGAGCAGTACGCCCGCTGCGAGGTGGGAGGCGCCGGCCGGGATGAACTGCGGGAGCATCGCGACGTAGAAGGCACCCATCTTCGGGTTGAGGAGGTTGGTGGCGATCCCCTGACGCCAGCCTCCGAGCAACGTGTCGTCGGCGCGCGGCCCGTTGCCGGCCTCGGTCCTGTCCGCCTTCACGTGCTCGTCCGCCGAGCGGTGCCAGGAGGTCCACAGCAGCCTGCCTCCCATCCACATGAGGTACGCGGCCCCGGCCCAGCGGAGTACCTCGTAGGCGAGGTGAGAGGCGGTCAGGAGCGCGGTCACACCGAGCGAGGTGAGTACGCCCCAGATCAGCGTGCCGCACTGGATACCGAGAACCACGCCCCAGGCGCGACGGCGGTGGCCGAGTCCAGCGGTGCGCAGGATGAGCGCGGTGTCCAGTCCGGGAGTGAGGGTGAGCAGTCCCACCATCAGGGAGAAGGTCCACAAGGCGTCTATGGCGATCACGAACGACGACCATAGGCCGTGCGTCACCCAACCTCTACTTTTCTGCCCGGAATCGGGCAGGGAGTTTCCCGATCGGGCGAGAAACGTCATGAACACCCGTCAGCCTGCGTGAGCGCAGTGCGGATCAGGTCCTCGGTCTGGGTGTACCGCTCCTCGCCGAACTCGCGGCGCGCGCGGTCGGCTACTCCCCGGTGGCGCCGTCAATGGCCTCGCGTAGGAGGTCCGCGTGGCCGACGTGGCGGGCGTACTCCTCGATCACGTGCTCAAGGACGAACCGCACGTCGGTGTCGCCGAATTCCGGGTTCGGCACGATGCGCGCGGGGTCGACGGTCACCCTCGCGAACACCTGCCGCGACTCCTCGCACGCCTTCAGGTAGTCCTCGTAGACGTCCCTGGCCGGCGTGGCGTCCGACTCGTCGTACCATTCACCACCGTCGGCGGTCACGTAGGTCCGATAAGGGAAGAAGCGCGGCGTCGTGCCGGCCAACGTCCGCTGGAACCAGGCGCGTTCGACCCCCTGCAGATGGCGCATGAGCCCCAGCAGGGTCAACTCCGACGATCCCACAGGGCGTAGCCGCAGTTGCGCTTCCGAGAGGCCCTCGCACTTCCACAGGAAAGTCGCTCGGTGGTAGTCGAGATTCGAGGCGATCACCTCCAACCACGGCCCCGACAGGGCGCGTTCGGGCCGGACGATCTTCTGGACGACAAGGTCGCTCACGCCGGGTCTCCCTGCTGGACATCAGGCTTGGCCGAGTTCGTACGCACCCGAGAAGACCCCTCTTCGCATCGGAACTCATCGCCGGCTGAACCCATGAGGTCACAGCCACAGCACCGGCGACCGCGGGACCCGTTACCCTTCTGCACCCGGAGAGCGGGGAACCAGCGTGGTCGCCGTCGATCGCCACGGGACGGCCGAGGACCAGCCGACCAGGGGCATGGTCTCGTCGCAGTGGGGAGCGAACTGCGCGACGGCGATGGTGGGCATCCGATGGCGCAGGTCGCGGACGTGTGCGGTGAACGCGTGCGGCAGTGAGACGTGGTGGGTCTCCACGTAGTGCGGGAAGTCGCGGCGCCACAGCCAGCTGCCGTCGGTCAGCAGTGACGAGCATCCCGGAGAGTGCCGGTGGGGGTTCCCGGTGATGACGTCGGGACCGCTCTCCATGACGTCGATGAGGACGTGGCCGCCGTCCAGGTAGGCCACCAGTTTCGCTTCGTCCGGTTCGCCGACGGGCCGGACGGCGTCGCGTATCGATCCGTTCGGTTGGCCGGAGCGGTTGTCCAGTTCGTCGTAGAAGCCCAGCAATCCCAGCACCGCTACTCCTTCGACGAGCCTTTCCCCAGCCACACGCCACACGATCACGCGGAGGTGGCAGGGCACAGCGTAGATGCCGCCCGCTGCTGCCCGAACCCGCCGTCTCCGCGGTGCACTTCGGGCGGGCATGGTGTACTGGCCGGCCGTCCGGCCCGGGTTCGGGTTCGGGTCCATGAGGGCGGCGTACGGCACAACACTGCGGAGCGAGCATGTGGGACGGCCCCTTCTACCGGGTCAGGCGTGACGGGTACGAGATCTGCTTCGTGCCCGGTACGGGAGAGGACCTCGACGAGGTCTGCAACGTGGACATGTGGGTCGTCCGTAACGACGGCGAGCGCTGGTCGGGAACCGTGTTCACGCTCGACGAGGTGCGCCGCATCATGGACAGCCGGCGGGAGGCGGGCGAACCGGAAGGCGACTACTGGTGGTGCTGGGACGGCCTCATCGTCCGCGACCCGGGGGTGCCGTCGATGGTCGAGGTCATCGACGGGCTCGTCGCAGCGGGCGAGCACGAGACGGTCCTTCGCCGCCTCGGCCCCGAAGAGGACGCTTGATCCCGTTCTCTCCGACCAACCGCGCGAGGCGCAGGACGGCCCAGCCGAAGAACTGCAGGTCACCCACTCTCCGCCGGACCCGGACCCGGACTCTCCACTCGGGAGAGCCATGTGGTGAGCAGCCCTTCCAGCGCCTCGGCCTCGCCGGGCGTCAGCAGTTTCAGCAGGCGGTGTTCATTGCGCATGTGGTCGGTGAACGCCCGGTCGATCAGTTCGTGCCCCGGCCGGGTGAGGGCGACGATCCGGCCGCGCTGGTCGTCGTCGGAACGGCGGCGGGTGACGAGTCCGGCTCGCTCCAGGCGGTCGATTCGCTTCGTCATCGCGCCGGTGGTGACCATGGTGTGGGCGGCCAGTTCGCCGGGTGCCCGTTCGTAGGGCTCGCCGGCGCGGCGCAGTGCGCACAGCACGTCGAACTCTCCCTCACTGAGTCTGTAGCGACCGTAGACGAGGCTCAGCTCCTCGGTCAGCCGGCCGGCCAGGCGGTGCAGCCGGCCGATCACGCCCTGCGGGGTGACGTCGAGGTCGGGCCGCTCACGGTGCCAGTCGGCCTGGATGCGGGCTACGCGGTCCGGCGGTTGCGGGTCGTCCATGCACAACATAATAGCTTCCCGGGAAGGTATAGTATCTTCTGTGGAAGCTAATGCGCGATGGATAGCGCTGACCGCCGTCGCACCGGTGGCCTGGGGCACCAACTACTACGTCACCCATGAATTCCTGCCGCCCGACAGCCCGCTCTACGGCGCGGCCCTACGAGCCCTGCCCGCCGGCCTCGTCCTGCTGGCTCTGTGCCGGCAACGGCCGCGCGGCGCGTGGTGGTGGCGGTCCGCGGTGCTCGGACTGCTCAACGTGAGCGTGTTCTTCGTCCTCGTCTACGCCGCCTCCCAACTGCTCCCGACGAGCATCGCCTCGACCGTCATGGCGGTGTCCCCGCTGGCGATGATGCTCATCGCCTGGGCCCTGATGTCCGAGCGGCCCGGCCTCACGCACCTGGCGGGCGCCGCGATCGGCCTCGGCGGGGTCTGCCTCATGCTGCTCACGGGGGCGGGCGGAGTGAGCGTGCCGGGAGTCCTCGCCTCGGCCGCGGCCATGCTCGTGTCGGCGTTCGGCCACATCCTGACCAAACGCTGGAACAACACCGGTACCGACGTACTCGCCTCGACCGCCTGGCAGCTCACCGCCGGAGGACTGTTCCTCCTTCCGGTCGCCGCAGCCGTGGAGGGCCCTCCGCCCGCGCTCTCCTCATCGGCGCTCCTCGCGTTCGGCTACGTCACCCTCGTCGCCACCGCGCTGGCCTTCGCCGCCTGGTTCACCGGGCTACGGCATCTGCCCTCCGGAACGGTGGGCCTGATCGGACTGCTCAACCCCGTCACCGGCGTGCTGCTCGGCACGGCGCTCGCCGGAGAGGTACTGACGGTCCGTCAACTGTGCGGACTGGCACTCGTCCTGGCCGGAGTCGTCCTGGGCCGCCCCACCCGCGCGAGTCGCCGCGACACCGGTCGGGCAGCTCCCCGCCCCACACCCGACGAACGTCCCGCCCCCGCCCACGAGTCCGCCGCGTGCGACCCCCGATGAGGATCGGATGAGTAAGCTCCTTTACAGACGAGTTGACACTGTGGGGGGGCAAATGTCGGCGGAGAATCGCTTACGGCTGGACGACATCCGGATCAGGCATCTGGAGCTGATCCAGACGATCGTGGCCCGGATGGGAAACAACTCGTTCCTGATCAAGGGCTGGTCCCTGACGGTCACCGGCGCACTGCTCGCCTACGCCGTCGGGAACGGCAAGAGCTCGGTCGCGCTGGTGAGCTTCGTCCCGGTCCTGGCCTTCTGGCTCCTCGACGCCTACTTCCTGTACCAGGAGCGGCTGTTCCGGCGGCTGTACGACCGGGTGCGCCGCCCCGAGAATCCGATAGAGCCCTTCGCCATGAACGTGGCACCGGGCCAGGAGAGCGCGGGTGTACTGAAGGCCGCGATCTCTCCCACCCTCGCTTTCTTCTACGGGGGCCTGGCCCTGGGCCAGGTGTTCGCGTTGATCTTCGTGCTGTGACTACGGGCCGGTGCCGCCTCAGTGCCGACGCGCGGTCAGCGCACTGCGCAGTCTCCGCGCGGAGTCGTCGAGCAGCGCCGGATCCTCCTCGACCTTCACCGGCCACAGATACGGCATCCGGTCGCCCTGGTAGCGCGGCACCACATGGACGTGCAGGTGGAACACCGACTGCGTGGCGACCTCGCCGGACGACTGGATGACGTTCAGTCCCTCGGGGCGGTGGGCGGCCCGCACCGCGTGGGCCGCCCGGAGAACCGCCGTGCCGACGGCCGCCGCCGTCTCCTCGTCGAGGTCCCAGATGTCCGCGACATGACGCCGGGGCACGACCAGAACATGCCCGGGGTGCACCGGCCTCACGGGCAGGAACGTCAGCGTCTCGGAGGTCTCGGCGACGACGCGTGCCGGTTCGGTGCCGGCGGCGATACGGCAGAAGACGCAGTCGGCTCCGTGATGATCCACTCTCATGGGTCGACAATAGGCCCGTGGGCGAACGGCGAACGAACTGTGGACCCGGCCGCAGGCCGCCGCTCCGCCCCCGCCGACCTGCTGGTACCGGGTCACTGACCCGAGTCCCCCAACCACAACTCCCCCGACACCGTCTCGTCCCCGCCCTGGGTGACACGGAACGCCCAGCCGTCCGCCACGGGCTCGCACCCGACGTACGCGGGCGGGTCCCAGTCCGTGAACCGGGAGGCAGTCATACGGCAGCCGGTCAGTCGGCCGGAGGTGTCGCCGCTCGCGAGGCACGCGGCCTGCCGGGCGGCTTCCAGGAGGACCATGCCGGGGATGTGGTCGCTGGGGTGGTCGAAGAACAGCGGATGCCTCAGGTCGGCCGGTGTCACCCGCAGGCAGCCGGTCCCGTCCCTGGCCACCATCACACCACCGGGGGCGGAGGCCGACACGGCGGTCGGCGGGAGTCGCCGGACCTCCTCGCCCGGTGCCGGAAGCGCACCGGCCCGGGCACCTCGCAGCAGCTTGTACGCGTCCTCGGTGAGAATGCGGGCCCGGCCTTCGGCGCTGGCGAACTCGGCGTCGCCCGCCGACAGTTGGAGCTTGACGCTGAGCGCGACGGGCCATGCGATGCCCTCCTCGCGACGGACGTCGTAGACCCTCGCGCGGCAGGTCACGTCGGTCGCGCCGTAGCCGACCACGGGCTCCTTGGCGGTGTCGAGCCGGAAGCCGATGGTCTTGATGACGGTCCTGCTTCCCCTGGGGACACCGAGGAAGCGCTGGCAGAGGTACAGGCAGCCCTGCCGGAGGGTTTCGGCGACCAGCAGCGGGTCGTGCCGGTCGCCGGATCCGGGGCGGAACGTGGTGTGGGAGCGGGACCACTGCGCGGCGAGCAGATACCGTCCCTCGCCCAGTGCGTGTCCGTCGGTGAGGAGGACCTCCGCGATCGACTTCCGGTGGACGAGATTCCGCGGCACGGAGCGTTCCCAGCTCAGCGTCGGTACCGCCGCCGTATCGAAGGGGGGAGACTCGGCTGATTCCTTCATAAAATAATAGGATGCGTGATCATTGCGGGTGCGGATAAGAAATGCCGTGTTGTCCGATAGATTCGCCTGAAAAGACGATTCGGCGTGAAGGGCAAGGGTCGTTGAGGGCGATGCAAGAACGCGCGGCAGCCACCCGACAGGCCGTCCTGGGGGCGGCGGCGGTGCTGTTCGAACAGCATGGATACGTCGGGACGAGCATCAGCGACGTGGCGCGGCGGAGCGGCTACACCAGCGGCGCCATCTACTTCCACTTCGGCAGCAAGGAGGGCCTGGCCGCTTCCGTCTTCGAGGCCCACTTCGGTGAATGGCCGAGGCTGGTGGAGACCTGGACCTCGCTCGAAGGTCCCGTCCTGGACCGGCTGGTGGGCCTCAGTCTCGCGGTGGCGGCCGAGTTCCGCGACAACGTGATCGTGCGGGCGGGAAACAGGCTCTCGAACGAGAGCAGATCCATCCCCGCCGAATTGCCGCAGCCTTTCGTGGGCTGGATCGAAACCGTCGCCCAACTCCTGGACGCCGCGCGGGAGAACGGCGAACTCGCCCCGGATACGGATATCGACCGGGCCGCGCGGGTGATCGTCGCCGGATTCTTCGGCACCCACACCGTGTCCGACGCCCTGGACGACCGCAGGCACGTCGAGCAGGCGGTGACCGACCTCTGGCTCTTCCTGCTTCCCGCCCTCCAGGCCGCCCCCGACCCGCACGGTTGCCTGGAGCGGGCCCGCATCCTGCGGGGTCAGTCCTTGTAGTCCGGGGCGATGCGCTCCACCAGGCGGAGCAGTGCCGACCAGGCGAGGTCGTAGGCCTTGTCGTCCTGGAGGTCCGAGTGGTCGTCCGCGCCGGTGAGTTGGCGGGCGGTGAGTTCGCAGATGTCGGGGGCGGGGGTGAGCAGCGGGGTGCCCGTGGCGGTCGCGGTGGTCTGGATCTCGCAGGCCTTGTCGAGGTAGTACATGCGCAGGAACGCCTGCGCGGGGGTCTCTCCTACGGTGAGCAGGCCGTGGTTGCGCAGGATCATCGCGGGGTGGTTGCCCAAGTCGGCGACCAGGCGCCGCTGTTCGGCGAGGTTGAGGGCGACGCCCTCGTAGTCGTGGTAGCCGAGCCTGCCGTAGAACTCCATGGAGATCTGGTTGAGCGGGAGCAGGCCGCTTTCCTGGGCGGCGACGGCGCAGCCGGACCTGGTGTGGGTGTGCAGGACGCAGTGGGCGTCGGGGCGGGCGGCGTGGATGGCGCTGTGGATGACGAAGCCGGCCGGGTTGACCGGGTGGGGGGACTCCTCGACGGGGTGGCCGGACAGGTCGATCTTGACCAGGCTGGACGCGGTGATCTCCTCGAAGAGGAGGCCGTAGGGGTTGATGAGGAAGTGGTGGTCCGGGCCGGGGAGGCGGGCGGAGATGTGGGTGAAGATCAGGTCGGTCATCCTGAAGTGCGCCACGAGCCGGTAGACGGCGGCGAGTTCGCGGCGCAGCCGGAGTTCTTCCGAGGAGACGGTGGGGGCGGACATGGGGACCTTTCGATGGGACACGGCACGTGCGGGTGCGGGTGGGGGGGTTCCAGTAGGACGACGGGTCAGGCCACGCTCAACTCCGGTGCGGCGGGCGCCTGTTCGCCTGCCAGGCGGCGGTGCCAGGCCTGGACGACGGACGCTTCGGTCGGCTTGGTGAGGAGGCTGACGGCCAGGTAGGCGACGAGGCCGGCCAACAGGCCGTAGTAGATGGGCTCGTTGGCGAGGAGGCCGTCGGTCACCATGAAGGTGATGACCGTGGTGCCGCCCGCGATCATCGAGGCCATGGCGCCGGGCAGGTTGCCGCGCTTCCAGACGAGGCCGCCGAGGATGGGCACCAACAGGCCGCCGACGAGCAGGTTGTAGGCGACGGTGAGGGCTTCGATGACGTCACCGAGGGCGCAGGCGATGCCCATGGCGGCGATTCCGAGGACGACGATCGCGAGGCGGTTGGAGCCGATCTCGTCGTCCTTCGACCCGGTGGCCGTGCGCTTGCGCAGGCGGGCCCAGATGTCGTTGTTGGCGACGGTCGCGGAGGCGATCAGGGCGCCGCTCGCGGTGGACATCATCGCCGAGAGGGCGGCGGCCAGGACCAGTCCGCGGATGCCGGTGGGCAGGGCGTGCCGGACGATCGTCGCGAACGCGTCGTCGGCGCTGGACAGTTGGGGGTAGAGGGTCTTGGTGGCCATGCCGATGACGGCGCCCGCGAGGGCGTAGACCAGGCAGTAGACACCGGCGACCGTGCCGCCCCAGGACGCGACTCTGTCGGAGCGGGCGGTGAACACGCGCTGCCAGATGTCCTGTCCGATGAGCATGCCGAAGGTGTAGATCAGCACGAAGGTGAGGATGGTCTGGCCGCCGATGGAGGTCGGGGAGAGATAGCCGTGCGGCAGCTTGTCGGCCATGGCGCCGAAGCCGCCGGCCTTCACCACGGCGATGGGCAGCAGCAGGACGAGCACGCCGAGGCTCTTCACCACGAACTGCACCATGTCGGTGAGGGTGATGGACCACATGCCGCCGAGCGCCGAGTAGCCGACGACGATGGTGCCGCCGATCACGACGGCGACCCAGCGGGGCACGTCGAACAGGACGTCGAAGACGCTGGCGTACGCGATCGTGGAGGTCACGACCAGCATCAGCGTGTAGATCCACATCACCACGCCGGAGATCACGGCGGCGGTGTCGCCGTAGCGCAGGGAGAGCATCTCGGCGACGGTGTAGACCTTGAGGCGGGCGATGCGGGCGGAGAAGAAGAAGCTCAGCGCCAGCAGTCCGAGGCCGATCGCGAAGACCATGGCGGCGCCTGAGATGCCGTAGGTGTAGCCGAGGCGTACGCCGCCGATGGTGGACGCGCCGCCGAGGACGACGGCGGCCATCGTGCCGGTGTACATGAGGGGGCCGAGGCGGCGTCCGGCGACCAGGAAGTCGCTCTTGGAGGCGGCGCGCCTCTTGCCCCACCAGCCGACGCCGATGATGCCCAGCAGGTATGCGGCCATGACGAAGTAGTCGACGGTCATCGAGACCTCCGGGATTGAGGGGTGGTGCCCTGGGAGTGGGATGACGTTATCGGCGTTCGCACTGGCGTCGCAGTGGCGGTTCTGTCCAATATGGAGTCGACCGCTGGATGATTCCGACAGTCCCGTACGACACCGCCGGACCGGGAGGATGTCCCCTCATGACCGAGTCCGAGCAGCCGTCCGTGCCGCTGAGCGTGTTGCTCGCCGACCCCGCCCTCGGTCTGCGCCAGATCGCCGGGCCGGCCGGGAACCACCTGGTCAGCACGGTCGGTACGACAGAGATCGAGGACCCGTCGCCATACCTGGTGGGCGGCGAGCTGCTCCTCACGGCGGGCGTGCGGCTGCCGCTCGACGCGGCGGGCGTCGACACCTATGTGCGGCGGGTCGTCGCGGCCGGGGTGAGCGCGCTC
>NZ_JAWOAI010000275.1:0-13003 GCF_033194735.1 Streptomyces sp. W16 | reverse complement strand
TCGGCGCGCTGGTCGAGCCCCCGCTCACCAGCGTCGCCCTCGACACGCGCGGGCTCGGCGCCCTCGCCATCGAGCAGGTCGCCCGGCTGCTGTCGGGCGCGGAGGCGCTGGCGGCCGACGAACTGGTCGTACGGGCCGAACTGCGGCTCAGCGGCTCCGCCTGAGCCGCACGGTGCGCATCCGGTCCGAATGTCTTGACACTCCCCGGCGCCGGAGCGCAAACTTCCGAACATTCGCAACACACTTGAACAGGTCCCTCCAAATGCAGTCCCGTGAGCGCTCACGGGAGCGCTCACGGGGAGACCGCAGACCGCCATAAATGGTGTACCCCACTCCAGCAGGCATCCCGCCCGAGGGATCAGCATCGAGCCGCCTAGCACCGCCGCTAGTCGTTGTCTGGAACGGAAACTATGAGCAGCAAAGTCACTCGCTTCCGCCTCGCCGTCGTCGCCGTGGCCGCCAGTGTCGCCGTACTCGCCGGATGCTCGTCATCCTCGCCGTCGGCCAAGACATCCGCGACCTCCTGCGAACCCGCGAAGGGCAAGGTCACCCTCCAGTACTGGAACACCGTTCCGGGCATGGACAAGGTCGTGGCCCTCTGGAACAAGAAGAACCCGAACATCCAGGTCGAGACGAAGAACATCTCCAACGACCAATACGGCATCCTCAGCAACGCCCTCAAGGCGGGCAAGGCCCCCGACCTCTCCCAGGTCGGCTACGACGAGCTCCCCAACCTGCGCACCCAGAGCGCGTTCGTGGACGCGTCGGCCTGCTCGGCGGCCACGGCGGCCAAGTCGAAGTTCGTGCCGTGGACCTGGTCGCAGACCAGCTTCGGCAACACCGGCGTGTTCGCCCTGCCGCAGGACACCGGCCCGATGGCCCTCTACGTCCGCAGCGACATCTTCAAGAAGTACGACATCGCGATCCCCACGACCTGGGACGAGTACGCGGCTGCCGCGGCGAAGCTGCACAAGGCGGACTCCAAGCTCGACATCACGTTCTTCGACCCGAACAACGCCGAGTGGTTCAACGGTCTCCTCTGGCAGAACAACGCCCAGATGTACAGCTACTCCGGTGACAAGTGGCAGGTCACGGTCGCCTCGGAGCAGAGCAAGCAGGTCGCGGACTACTGGCAGAAGCTGATCGCCGGCAAGCTCGTGCGCACCGACCTCGCCCACGGTTCGACGCAGATGTACGCCGCCTACCAGCAGAACCAGATCGCCAGTTACATCGGCGCCGCCTGGGGCTACAGCATGTTCCGCGACAACCTGCCCAAGCAGGCCGGCAAGTGGACGATCGTCCCGATGCCGACGTGGGGTTCGGACGGCGCCTCCGGTGACTGGGGCGGTTCGACCGTCGCGTTCATGAAGGGCAGCAAGCACCTCTACGAGTCGGTGAAGTTCAACACCTGGCTCAACACCGACCCGGAGGCCCTCGCGCTGGAGAACCAGCTCGGCGGCCTGTACCCGGCGGCCAACGCCGGGCTCCAACTCCCCGCGCTGTCCAAGGGAGTTCCGTACTACAACAACGAGAAGATCTTCGACGTCTTCGCCGACTCGTCCAAGAAGATCAACACCAGCTTCGCCTGGGGCCCGACCCAGAAGACGGTGAACCTGGCGCTGCAGGACGCGATGGCCAAGGCGGCGGCCGGCAGCGGCACGCTGTCCGACGCCCTGGCGGCGGCACAGGCAGCGGCGTTGAAGTCGATGAAGGATCAGGCGATCCCGGCAGCGGCGGGCAAGTGACCGCACGATGACCGACATCGCAACCCGCGCGACGCGCCGGGTGGCGTCACCCGGGGGCCGTCGCCGTCTCAACGGCGGCGGCCCCCGGGCGGGCACCATCTTCGCGTTCGTGATCCCCTTCTTCCTCCCCTTCGTGCTCTTCTACCTGGTGCCGGTCGGCTACGCGCTGTGGCAGAGCGTCCGCGTCGTCCGCCGCACCGGCGGTCAGTACGGCACCTCGTACACGACGTTCGGCGGTTTCGAGCAGTACACGAAGGTCTTCCAGAACGACGAGTTCTGGTCCAGCGTCGGCCGCATCGGACTCTTCGGCGTCGTGCAGGTGCCGGTGATGCTGTTCGTCGCCCTGGTGATCGCGCTGCTGCTCGACACTCCCCTGCTGCGGCTCAAGTCGGTGTTCCGCATCACCGCGTTCATGCCGTACGCGGTACCCGGCGTGATCGCCGCGATCATGTGGTCGTACCTCTACTCGCCCCAACTCAGCCCCGTCGTGGACCTGTTGAACGGCATCGGGCTCAAGCCCGACTTCCTCGGCCCGGGCGCGGTGCTGTGGTCGGCGGCGAACATCTCGACGTGGCTGTGGACCGGCTACAACATGCTGATCATGTTCTCGGCACTGCAGTCGATCCCGCAGGAGCTGTACGAGGCCGCCAAGCTCGACGGCGCCAACAACTGGACCATCGCGTGGCAGATCAAGGTCCCGATCATCGCCCCGTCGATCGTGCTCACCACGGTGTTCTCGATCATCGGCACGCTTCAGCTCTACGCCGAGCCGGCCGTGCTCCGGCAGATCTCCTCGAACATCTCCAGCACGTTCACGCCCAACATGCTCGCCTACGCGGTGGCCTCCGGGAACAACTACCAGCAGGCCGCGGCAATCTCCGTGGTCATCGCCGTCATCACCTTCGTCCTGAGCTTCGGGTTCATGCGACTGACCTCGAAGAGGGCCGGCCTGTGAGCAAGCAAACCGTGAACCGTGAGAGCCAGGTCAGCCGTACGGCCGCCATGGCCCTGATGCTCCTCCTGGCGGTCTACTTCCTGCTGCCGATCTACTTCCTGATCGTCGCGGCCACCAAGCCGCAGGGGGATCTGGCCGCCACCAACGGGCTGACGTTCTCGCACTTCAACCTGTTCGAGAACCTGCGTGTCCTGTTCAGCCGCAGCGACGGAATCTTCGGCAAGTGGATCGTCAACACCGTGATCTACGCGGTGTTCGGCGCGCTCGTGGGAACGCTGATCTCCGCGCTGTGCGGCTACGCGCTCGCCAAGTTCCAGTTCCGGGGCCGGGAGTTCCTGTTCTCCGTCATCCTCGGCGGCGTCCTCGTCCCCACCACCGCGCTCGCGCTCCCGCTGTTCCTGCTGTTCTCGGCGACCGGGATCGTCAACACGTACTTCGCGGTGTTCCTGCCCAGCATCGTCAGCCCGTTCGGCGTCTATCTCGCCCGGATCTTCGCCAACGCGGCTGTCCCGCAGGAGCTGTTGGAGTCGGCGCGGCTGGACGGCGCGGGTGAGTTCCGCACGTTCTTCTCGGTGGCTTTCAAGCTGATGACGCCGTCGCTGGTGACGATCTTCCTCTTCCAGTTCGTCGCCATCTGGAACAACTTCTTCCTGCCGATGGTGATGCTGCAGAAGGAGTCCCTGTTCCCGATCACGCTCGGCCTCTACGAGTGGAACGGCCAGACCGCCCGGGCCCCGCTCCTCCAGGAGTCCGTGATCACCGGCTCGCTGGTGTCGATCGTGCCCGTGATCATCCTGTTCATCCTGCTCCAGCGGTTCTGGCGCACCGGACTCGCCGCCGGTTCCCTCAAGTGACCGCCCCCGCACAGAAGGTGCCACCCGTCATGACCGACTCCGCTGTCTTCGTGCCCCATTTCCACTGGGACCGGGAGTGGTACGAGCCCTTCCAGGTGTTCCGGCACCGGCTGGTCGCCGCCCTGGACACCGTGCTGGAGACGGCGGAGACGGACCCGGACTTCCGGTTCACCGTCGACGGTCAACTGGCAGCGATCGAGGACTACTTGGAGATGCGGCCGGAGAACCGCGACCGTGTCGTGGCCCTGGTCCGCGAGGGCCGGCTCGCCATTGGGCCGTGGCTGATCCTGCTCGACGAGTTCCTCTGCTCCGGCGAGACCATCGTCCGCAACCTCCAGATAGGGTGGGCGGCGGCCGAGGAACTGGGCGGGGCGATGCCGGTCGGCTATCTGCCGGACATGTTCGGCCACATCGCGCAGATGCCGCAGATCCTGGCCCGGGCCGGCATCGAGCACGCGGCGCTGTGGCGGGGGGTGCCCGGCTCCGTCGACGGCCACGCCTTCAACTGGCGTGCGCCGGACGGCTCCGAGGTCCGTACCGAGTTCCTCTTCGACGGCTACGACAACGGCCTCGACGTCCTGCTGGTACCGGACCGGATCGGCCGCGCGCTCGGCGACTACGCGGAGATGACGGCCGAACGGTGGGGCGGCGACCCGGTGTTGGCGATGGCCGGCACCGACCACAACGCGCCCGATCCCCAACTCGCGTCCTGGCTGCGGAAGGCCTCCGGTGAGGGGCGTGCCATCACCGTCGCCACGCTCGACGAGTACCTCCGCAAGCACATCCGCGACGAGGTGTCCGCCGTCGTCACGGGTGAGCTGCGCAGCCATGTGCGCGGCAACATCCTCCCGGGCGTGCTGTCGGTGCGGCTGGGGCTCAAGCAGCGGATGGCGCTCGCCGAGCGCACGATCGACCACGCCGAGCGCATGAACGCGCTGTGGTCCCGCCGCGACGACTCGCCGTTCCTCGCGCTCGCCTGGCACAAGATCATCGAGTCGACCGCGCACGACTCGGTCGTCGGCTCCGGCACCGACGAGACCTGCGACCAGGTCGCCGCCCGCCTCGCCGAAGCCGCTCAGACAGCCCGTGCCGTCCGGAACGCGGCGCTCGCCGAGCCCGCCGCCCTGGTGCCGAGCGACGGCCATCTGGTCGCCAACCTGCTGCCGTTCGACCGTACGGCGCTGGTCGAGGTGGACGTCGTGGCCCCGCCCGAGGGAACCGCGCTCCTCGCGACCGCCGCCGACGGCTCGACGGCCCCCGTACAGCTGATCTCCCAGGCGCCGACCGTCCTCAGCGACGAGCGCATGGACGCCTCGCAGCTGGAGCGCGTGCTGCGCCGTATCCACCGCCGCGAACTCTTCGGCCGGCTGATCGACCACTACGAACTCGCCCCCGGTGAACTCGTTTTCCACCTCGCCGAGGTACCGACAAGCGGACCCTTCGACCTGCTGATCCTGCGCCGGGAGGTCGCCGCGGCAGCCGCGGCACATCCGGGTGAGTGGCATGTGCTGACGCTGGAGGAGGCCCGGGCCACCGCGCTCGTACCCGTGGACGTGCCCGCCTCCGGCCTGGCGAGCTTCCGGGTCGAGCCGAGCGAGACCACCGCTTCGCCCGCGCACGTCCCCGCCACGGCGACGGACCGCACCCTCGCCAACGGTCTGGTCGAGGTCACGGTCGCCGCCGACGGCACCCTGGACATCACCGGGCCGGACGGCACCGTGCTGTACGGCGTGGGGCGCCTTGTCGACGGCGGTGACCGGGGCGACAGCTACAACTACGCTCCCCCGGCGCAGGACGTCCTCGTCTCGGAGCCCTCGGAGATCGCCGTCGAGCTGCTCGAAACCGGGCCGCTGCGCTCGCGGTTGAGGGTCACGCGTGTCTACGACTGGCCCGCCGCGCTCTCCGCCGACCGCGATGTGCGCGGTGACCTGGCCGCGCCGACGCCGGTGGAAACGCTGGTGGAGGTGCGGGTGGGCGAGCCGTTCGTGCGCGTCTCCACTTCCTTCCTGAACCAGTCCGCCGATCACCGGCTGCGTTTCCATGTGCCGCTGCCCGAGCCTGTGACCACGTCCGCGTCGGCCGGTCAATTCGCCGTCACCGAGCGCGGGTTGACCGCCGAGGGCGGCTGGGGCGAGTATCCGCTCCCGACCTTTCCGGCCGGTTCGTTCGTGTCGGCGGGCGCGGCAACCGTCCTGCTCGACCACTCCAGCGAGTACGAACTCGTCGGCGACGGCACCGAACTCGCCGTCACACTGCTGCGCGCGATCGGCTCGATCAGTGTCAACATCCATCCCCTGCGCGACGAACCGGCGGCGAGCGAGATCCCGGTGCCCGGTGCGCAGGACCTCGGGATGCGGATCGAGAACCGGTTCGCCGTCGTGCCCTCGGCGTCCGGCTGGCGTGGCGCGCACTCGGTGGCGCTCGCCGAGGAGTTCCGCAGCGACGTCCTGGTCACTCGTGGAACCGGGCCCGCCGGGCGTCAACTGCCGCCGGACACAGCCGGGTTGCGGGTCGACGGGAAGGACGTCCTCGTGTCGGCCGTCCGCCGTGTCGGCGGCGAGGACGCACAAGTCCCCGGCACCGAGGTGCGGTTGACCGCGATGCGCGACACCGCGTCCACGGTCCGCGTGACAGGGACCTTCACCGAGGCCACGACCGTCGATCTGCTGGGCCGGCCGCTCTCCCGCACCCAGGTCACCGACGCGCTCGAACTCGACCTCGGTCCATGGGAGATCCACACCGTCGTACTCCGGTAGACCGCCATGATCGAATGCAATACGCCCGCTCTGCTCTCACGAAAGCGTTGTGACCTCTTGCTCCCCGAGTTCTCCCCCCATGTTTCCGACCTCGCACCCGGGCGTGGTGCCCTGCGCCCGGCGCGCTCATGGCTGCACTCCGACGCGAAGTCCCTCTCCCTGAACGGGCCCTGGCGCTTCCGCCTGTCCCCCACGGCGACGGCGGCGGAGGACTTCACGGCCGAGGGCTTCGACGACCACGGCTGGGACAGCATTCCGGTGCCCGCCCATTGGGTGCTGGAGGGTGATGGCGCGTACGGCCGCCCGATCTACACCAACATCCAGTTCCCGTTCCCGATCGACCCGCCGTACGTGCCGGACGAGAACCCCACCGGCGACTATCGCCGCGCCTTCGACGTCCCCGCCGACTGGTCGGACGCCGAGCGGGTCGTGCTGCGCTTCGACGGGGTCGAGTCGCTGTTCAGGGTCTGGGTGAACGGGGTGGAGATCGGCGGCGCGAGCGGCAGCCGGCTGGCCCACGAGTTCGACGTGACGTCCGCGGTGCGGCCCGGCGAGAACGTCGTGGCCGTGCGGGTTCACCAGTGGTCGGCGGCCAGCTATGTCGAGGACCAGGACCAGTGGTGGCTGCCGGGCATCTTCCGCGATGTCACCCTGGTCGCCCGGCCGGCCGGGGGCATCGAGGACGTCTGGCTGCGGACCGGCTTCGACGACGGACGGGGCCGGATCGAGGCGGAGATCACCGCCGACGCGACGGCGTTCCCGGTCACCCTGCGCATCCCCGAACTGGGCGTGGAACGGGTCTGGGCCACGCCGGCCGACGTGGCGCCCGTCGACATCGCCGCCGTGGAGCCCTGGTCCGCCGAGCAGCCGCGCCTCTACGACGCCACCGTGTCGACGGGTGCGGAGACGGTCTCCCTGCGGGTGGGCTTCCGTACCGTCGAGATCCGCGGGGACCAGTTCCTGGTCAACGGGCGCCGGGTCGTGTTCCACGGGGTCAACCGGCACGAGACGCACCCGGAGCGCGGCCGGGTCTTCGACGAGGCGCACGCCCGCGAGGACCTGGCCCTCATGAAGCGGTTCAACGTGAACGCGATCCGCACCAGCCACTACCCGCCGCATCCCCGGCTGCTGGACCTCGCCGACGAGCTCGGGTTCTGGGTGATCCTGGAGTGCGATCTGGAGACGCACGGCTTCGACAAGGTCGGCTGGTCCGGCAACCCCAGTGACGACCCGGCCTGGCGCGAGGCGTACCTCGACCGTGTCGAGCGCACGGTCGAGCGGGACAAGAACCATCCCAGCATCGTGATCTGGTCGCTCGGCAACGAGGCGGGCACCGGCAGCAACCTCGCCGCCATGTCGGCCTGGGTCCACGCGCGCGACGCCGAACGCCCCGTCCACTACGAGGGCGACTACACCGGCGAGTACACCGACGTCTACTCCCGCATGTACGCGTCCGTGCTGGAGACCGAGCAGATCGGCACCGACGGCTCGCGCGCCCCGCTGCTCAACTGCACGCCCTCGCAGGGCGCCCGGCAGCGCACCAAGCCGTTCCTGCTGTGCGAGTACGCGCACGCGATGGGCAACGGTCCTGGCGCGTTCGACCAGTACGAGGCGCTGGTGCACGAACATCCGCGCCTGCACGGCGGTTTCGTCTGGGAGTGGCGCGACCACGGCATCCTGGCCACGGCCCCGGACGGGACGCCGTACTACGCGTACGGCGGTGACTTCGGGGAGGTCATCCACGACGGCAACTTCGTGATGGACGGCATGGTGTTGAGCGACGGCAGCCCGACGCCCAGCCTGCACGAGTTCAAGGCCGTCGTCGCGCCGGTGGACTTCGCGTTCGACGGCGACAAGGTCGCGATCACGAATCTGCGGCATACGGCCGACACGTCCGACCTGCGGTTCCGCTGGCGCGTCGAGCACGACGGAGTGCCCGTGGATTCAGGGGAGTTGGAGGTGCCGTACGTCGGGGCGGGCGACTCGGGCCGGGTGTCGCTGCCGCCGGTCGCGGTGTCGCCGGACGCCGAGACCTGGCTGACGATCGACGCGGAGCTGGCGCGGGACACGGCTTGGGCGTCCGAGGGGCATGTGGTGGCAACTGCCCAGCTGGACCGCTCGGTTCGCCGTCCGGTGCCCGGTGTCCGACCCCGGAGCGGCTGGCGGCCCGGCGACGGAACACTCACGCTCGGTGTCGCCGAGTTCGTCGGCGGATCGCTCGTGCGCCTGGGCGAACGGGCCGTCGCAGGGCCCCGGTTGGAGCTGTTCCGCGCGCCGACCGACAACGACAAGGGCGCGTGGGGCGAGGTCGCGGAGAGTGACGCGAGCGTCTCGGGGGTGTCCAACGCCGAACTGTGGCGCCGCGACGGGCTGGACCGGCTGACCTCGCGACGGGTGTCCGTGGAGCAGACCGTGGACGCGCTGCGCACGGTCGACAAGGTCTCGGCCGCCGACTCGGGGCTGTCGGTGCTGGTGGAGTCGGTCTGGTCGCGGGAGAGCGACGACGAGGTGGAACTGCGGGTGGAGATCCAGCCCTCGCACGGCTGGCGGACGGTGTGGCCGCGAATCGGGGTGCGTTTCGAGCTGCCCGACGGCACGGCTCCCGTCGACGGCGCCGAGTGGTTCGGCCTGGGCCCGCTGGAGTCCTACCCCGACAGTCTGCGCGCGGCCCGCACCGGCCGTTTCGCCGCCGGCATCCGCGACCTCTCGGTCGACTACGCGCGCCCCCAGGAAACGGGACACCGTTCCGCCGTGCGCCGCCTCGCGCTGACGACCGGCGACACCGAAGTGCTGCGCGTCGAGGCTCTCGCCGACACGCAGGGACGCCGTCCCGGCTTCACGCTGAGCCGCCACACCCCGCAGGAGATCGCCCGGTCCGGACACCCGTTCGAACTGCCCGACTCGACATCGAGCCACCTGACCGTCGACGCCGCCCAGCACGGCCTCGGCTCACGGGCCTGCGGCCCGGACGTGTGGCCCGCGTTCGCGCTGCGTCCGGAAGCCCGCACGATCAGGCTCCGGATCACGGCACCGAACTAGGTCGTGGACTGAGGGTGCGATCTCGCACAGCGCGGACCGCGCCCTCAGTATGGGAGGGGACGACTGCCGTCCCGGTGCGACGACCGTGCCGGTCGTCCCCGTGGGAAGGAGTTCCCCGTGCCCACCCTGCTGTCGGTGAATGTCGGTATGCCGAAGGACGTTCCGTGGGAGGGCAGGAACGTCCGCACCGGTGTGTGGAAGTACCCGGTCCAGGGCCCGGCGATGGTCCGCCGGCTCGACATCGACGGCGACGGCCAGGGCGACACCGCTGGTCATGGCGGCGAGCAGCGGGCCGTGCTCGTCTACCAGATCCAGTCGTACCGGCACTGGCAGCGGCACTTCGGCCGCGACGACCTCGGCTACGGCCAGTTCGGCGAGAACCTCACCGTGGACGGCCTGCTCGACGACGAGGTGTGCATCGGCGACCGGTACCGCATCGGCGAGGCCGAGTTCGAGGTCACCCAGCCGCGCGTCACCTGTTACCGGGTCGGTATGCGCTTCGGCGAACCCGAGCTGGCCGCCCTGCTGGTGAGCCATCACCGTCCCGGCTTCTACATGCGGGTCGTTCGCGAGGGGCATGTGCAGGCCGGCGACCGGATCGAACGGACCAGGACCGGTCCGGGCACGCTGAGCGTGGCCGACACTGACGCGCTGCTCTATCTGCCCGGCCGTGACCCCGCCAAGCTGCGCCTCGCCCTGAACGTGCCCGCGCTGAGCCCCGGTTGGCAGGGCTCCTTCCGCGAACTGCTCGCCGCCGCCGACGGTGCGGAGCCCGCCGCCCGCCCGTCCTGGGACGGTTTCCGCGCGCTGCGGGTGACGGACGTGACCGCCGAGAGCACGACGGTCACCTCGATCCGGCTGGCCGACCCCGACGGCTCCCCGCTCCCGGCCGCCCGCGCGGGTCAGTACCTCACCCTGCGCGTCCCCGCCACGACCGCCCCCGCCCCGGTGCGCAGCTACTCGCTCTCCGCCGAGCCCGACGCCGGCAGCTACCGGATCAGCGTCAAACACGAACCGCACGGCACGGCGAGCGGTTATCTGACCACGCGGCTACGGCCCGGCGCGGACCTCCAAGTCGCCGCGCCCCGCGGTGAGTTCACATACGCCGAAGGAAGCGGGCCGGTGCTCCTGGTCTCCGCCGGTATCGGCCTCACGCCGGTGCTGTCCATGCTGCACGCGCTCGCCGCCGGGAAGAGCGAACGTGAGGTCTGGTGGATCCACGGTGCCCGCGGCCCCCGCGAACACCCCCTCGCAGCCGAGGCACACGACCTGCTCGCCTCGCTGCCGCACGCACACGAGTACGTCTTCTACAGCGCGGCCACACCCGAGGAACGCCGGCGTGCCCATGCCGCGCCGGGGCGCCTCACGAAGGACACGCTGGTCGCACTGTCCGTCCCGGCCGACGCGACCGCGTACATCTGCGGCCCCGCCCCCTTCATGGCCGACATGCGGCAGGCACTCGCTGAGATCGGCGTCGATCCGGCGCACATCAGCACCGAGTTGTTCGGGCCCCTGGCCGCCGTCAACCCCGGCCTCACCGCCCTGCCCGCCCGATCGCCGCACCAGCCGCCGGGGCCGCCCGGAACCGGGCCGACGGTGACCTTCGCGCGCAGCGGTCTCACCGTCCCGTTCGCCGACGGCAGGCGCAGTGTCCTCGAACTCGCCGACGCCTGCGACGTCCCCACCCGCTGGAGCTGCCGCACCGGCGTCTGCCACACCTGCGTGACGCCCCTGCTGTCCGGCACGATCACCTACTCCCCCGAACCGCTCGAACCACCGGCGGCCGGTGAGGTCCTCATCTGCTGTGCCCGGCCCGGAACGGACCTCGTCCTCGATATGTAGGGCCGGCTCGGACTCGTCGTAGAAAAGATTCTTCCGACCTGCAACCTCGATGCCGTCGGAACGTCTGTCCGGGTGGAGGCGCCTCCGAGCCAGGGCCTTCGCCACGGGAAGCCACCTGTGGCGGCGGCCCGACAGACCAATCATCATCGACGATTCGAGGAATCACATGTCCGCAGGTCAGGCTGTTCGCAGCAGCCTCCGCTCGGGCCGGGTGCGTCTCGCTCTGGGAGTGACCACTGCCGCCGTCGCACTCGCCGTCGGCGGGTCCCTCAACACGGCCCACGCCGACACGGCCCGGCCCACCTCGCACCACAAGGCCGACACCATAGACGTCGGTCTGTGCGACGACACTCCGGACCCGAACCCGGTGGAGGCCGTGCCAGGCGGGGTGGACAAGGACCCGAAGCCCGTCCCGCAGCAGACGTTCAGCTACGTCCTCGACTGCTCGGTGCCCGTTCCGGACGGTGGGGACCCGGTCGACGCGGTACCCGTTCCGGACGGTGACGACCCGGTGGACGCGGTGCCCGGTGGATACGACTCGACCCCGGCCCACCACGTGAGGGACGCCCGGATCGCTCCCGTCAAGCGCTGACGGACGCGGCACGACCGGCCCGTCCGGGCCGGGGTGGAGCCGCCGGGTCACCGCCCGGCGGCTCCACCGCCCGTCCGACTGTTCCGGACGGTGAGTACCAAGACCATGACGTCCGGGAGATCCATGAAGGCAGCGACGACCCTGGCCACTCCGGCCCACGGCGACCCAACGTGCGCGTACCCGGCTCCCACCTGGGCCGACGCACTGCGCCGGGCGGTACGACGGCTGGTGCGCGAGGCGACTCCGGGAGCCCGGCCACCGACGGTGCCGACTCCGCAGGCCGCCCCCGCCGACTTCGGCGAACCCGGCATCGACGACCTCTACGCGCACCGCCGCCTGGAGCTGGTCCGGCTGGCACTGCTCCTCGTCGACGATCTCCCGACCGCGGAAGACGTCGTCCAGGACGTCTTCGCCGCGCTCTACCGCCGCTACGGCGCGCGGCTGACCGGCCTGGACAACCCGGACGCGTATCTGCGGACGAGCGTGGTCAACACCTCGCGCTCGGTCCTGCGCCGCCGCCGTACCGTACGCGCCCATGTCCCGGAACGCGCGGGACACGCGCCCTCCGCCGAAGAACCCGTGCTGCTGCGCGAGGAACACGGGGAAGTGATCGCCGCCCTGCACCGGCTGACCCGGCGGCAGCGCGAAGTGCTGGTCCTGCGGTACTGGTCCCACCTCAGCGAGGCGCAGATCGCCGACACGCTGGGGCTGTCCCGTGGGGCGGTCAAGTCCACGGCGAGCCGGGCACTGGTCGCCCTGCGCCGAGAGTTGGAGGCTCCCCGATGATCGAACAGGACCTCGGTTCCGGTGTCCCGCCGGACTCCGTCGAACAGCGGCTGCGCGACGCCCTGCGGGCCCGGGCCGACTCCGTCGACCTGTCCGCGCTGCGGCCCGCCGTCCCGCCGACCGCGCGGGCCCGGTTCCGGCTGACCGTCGTCCGTCCCGTCCGCCGCACCGCTCTCGCGTTGCTGGTCGTGGCCGCCGCGGTGGTCGGCGTCCTGTTCGCGGCGACGTACCTGGACCAGAAGGCGCCGGTCAGGCCCGCGGGCGTCCCATCGGTGTCGCCCTCCTCCGGTGACATGACCGCCACCCCCTACCCGCCCGGATCGAACTCCGTCACCGCGGTGCCCCATCCGTGACCGGGACGGCCAACTGCCCTGCCCCTGCGGCCCATTCGTCGGCCGGGAGGGCGAGGAGCCGTTCAGATCGGAAGAGCGTCG
>NZ_JAWOAI010000274.1:0-13126 GCF_033194735.1 Streptomyces sp. W16 | reverse complement strand
CCGGCGCGCGGCCACCACGCCCCGGCTGAGGTCGTAGACCATCTGCACGAAGAAGGCCACCGGGCCCACCAGGACCGCGACATAGCCGTACACGGCCACCAACTCGCCCACGCTGAGCTGCCCTTGGGCCGCCAGCCGGGCCGCGAGCCAGGTCACCACGGCGAGGAACAGGGTCGGCAGCCCGACCCCGATCGCCTGCACCCAGCTGGCCACCGCGCCCACCCGGTAGCCCTGCGCCCGCAGCCGCTGCGAGTCACGCCGGAACGCGTCCGCGAACAGCCCTTTGCCACCAAGTCCGTTGAGGACACGCAGACCGCCCGCGAGATCGCCGATGCGCGCGGTCAGCACGCTCTGCCGCTCCCGGTACTCGGTCTCCACGCTCTGCAGCCGCAGCGTCAACGGGCCGGCGAGCAGCGCGATCACCGGCACGCCCAGCAGCACCACGACGGCCAGCGGCGCCGAGATCGAGAACAGCACCCCGGCGACCACGCCGTAGACCACCAGGGCACCGAACCCGGGCCCGATGACGGTCAGGCACTGGGCGATCGTCCACACGTCACCGACGCCGATCGTGATGACCTCGCCGGCCCGCGCCCGGCGCGACAGTACGGCGCCCAGCCGGACCGCCTGGCCCACGATCAGCTTCACCGTGCGGAAGTTGGCGTCCATCCGCACCCGGGTCATGGTGCGGTGGCGCATGATGCTCAGCCACGAGTTGACCGCCCCGACCACGAACAGTGCCCCGGTCCACCAGGCCAGCGTGCCCAGATGCCCCGGCACCAGGCCGTCGTCGACCGCCCGCGCCATCAGATACGGCGCCGCCGCCATCAGCACCATCCAGACGCTCGACAGCAGCGCCCCGGACACCGCCCGCCCCGGCTGCCGCATCACCAGCCACCACAGGAAGTGCCAGCCGCCCCGACAGTCGGGTGTCCCCGGATCCTCGTACGCGTCGATCATGTGCCTCCTTGCCCAGGCTGCTGAGCGCGGGCAGCCGTGAGCGATCCTGGTGTGGTTGGAGACCTCGAAGATTACCGAGCGTGAACGCGGTTGCCCATCGAATATCGGGCGCGAAGGGGCCGGTGCACAGGCTCTGCGCACCGGCCCCGACTGGGGTGGGATCGACGGGAGTTACCCGTGACCGGGTCGCCCCGCCTTCTCCACAGGATGCTCACAGTTGGGCGAGGGAGTGCGGCATACGCTCGGCGGCATGAGTCCCGTAACTCCCGGTACCCGGGTGGACCCCCGGCACAGCGGGAACGCCCAACTCGTCGTCGTCCAGCCCCCGTTCGGGCCCCCGCTCCGGCCCGGCGAACGGCCGCCCGCGATCGCCCACGACCCGGCGGCGGCCAGGACCGCCGTGCTCTCCCTGTCCTCCGTCGCGGCGATCCGCCGTGAAGACGCCCCGTCCCCACTGGAGCATCCGGGCAGCCCGGCCGACCGCGCGGAACTGGACGTCGTCCACGCGGCGGTCTGGGGCTCCACGCTGCGGATCAGCGACCCGGCGCTCGTCGAGGACGGTGTACTGAGCAGCGCCCTGGAGGACGAGTTCCGGGCCTGGTACAAGCGCTGCCCGGACGCCCGGATCTTCGCCGTCTGCGAACGCGACTTCGGCGCCGCCTACGTGAAGATCCTCGTCGCGGTGCCCGGCGCCCCCGAGCTGAGCGTCGAGGGCTTCGACGAACTGGACACCGCCGGCGACTGGCGCGCCACCCTGAGGGCCGTCGGCCTCGACCCCGAACTGCTGGGCAATGAGGGCGAGTTCGGTGACGAGGCGTTCCTGGACTACGACAGGCTCCTGCACGCACTCACCGGCGGTGCGCTGTCCGTCCACACCGACGAGGAGCGCCGGGAGTCGGCCTTCGTCGTCGAGCGCACCGAGGAGGGCGAGCAGGAGATCCGCGGGGTGTGGCTGTCCTGAACCCGGCCCGGAGCCCTCACGCCAGGCTGTCCCGCCACGCCCGGTGCAGATCCGAGAACCGGCCGGTGCCCGCGATGAGTTCGGCCGGGCTGCCGTCCTCCACGACCCGGCCGTGCTCCATGACCAGCACCCGGTCCGCGATCTCGACGGTGGACAGCCGGTGCGCGATCACCACCGCCGTACGGCCCCGCAGGACCGTCGACATGGCCCGCTGCACGGCCTGTTCGCCCGGGACATCCAGCGAGCTGGTCGCCTCGTCCAGGATCAGCACCGCCGGGTCGGCGAGCAACGCCCGTGCGAACGCCACCAGTTGACGCTGACCGGCCGAGATACGGCCGCCCCGTTTGCGTACGTCCGTGTCGTAGCCGTCGGGCAGCGCGCTGATGAAGTCGTGCGCGCCGATCGCCTTCGCGGCCCGCTCGATCTCCTCACGCGGCGCGTCCGGACGGCCGATCGCGATGTTCTCGGCGACCGTGCCGGAGAACAGGAACGCCTCCTGCGTCACCATCACCACCCCGCGCCGCAGTTCGGGCCCGGACAGCTCGCGCAGATCGACGCCGTCGAGCAGGACCCGCCCGTCCGAGGGGTCGTAGAAGCGGGCCAGCAGCTTGGCCAGGGTGGACTTGCCCGCGCCGGTGGAGCCGACCACGGCGACCGTCTGCCCGGCCGGGAGGGTGAGGTCGAAGACGGGCAGCACCTCGCCGCCGGTGCGGTAGCCGAAGCGGACCCCGTCGAAGACCACCTCACGGCCGGGCTGCTCCGACTCAAGTGCCGGGAGCTGTACGGCGGTCGAGGGCTCGGGGACCGACGGGGTCTGGGCCAGCAGGCCCGCGATCTTCTCCAGGGACGCGGCGGCCGACTGGTAGGAGTTGAGGAACATGCCGAGCCGGTCGATCGGATCGTACAGCCGTCGTAGATACAGCACCGCGGCGGCCAGCACGCCCAGTTCCAGCGTGCCGTCCGCGACCCGGCTCGCGCCCCACAGCACGATCACCGCGACCGCCGTGTTGGCGACCAGGCGGGAGCCCGTGACATAGCGGGCCATCTCCAACAGGGCGTCGCCATTGGAGCGTTCGTGCTGCTGGTTGAGGACCCCGAAGTCGGCGTCGTTCACCGCCTCGCGGCGGAACGCGCGCACCGGACGGATGCCGTTCATCGTCTCCACGAACTTCACGATCACCCGCGCGATCGCCGTGGACCGCACCGCGTACACCCGCACCGCGCGCCGCTGGTAGACCCGCACCAGCAGATACAACGGCACGAAGGACACCACCGCGACCGCGCCGAGCCCCAGGTCCAGCCAGAGCAGCATCGCCGAGATGTAGACGAACGACAGAATGACCGTGATCAGCTCCTGGAGGCCCTCGCTGAGCAGTTCGCGCAGCGCCTCGATGTCCGTGGTGGAACGGGAGATGAGCCGGCCGGACGTGTAGCGCTCGTGGAAGTCGATGCTGAGCGCCTGCGCGTGCCGGAAGATCCGGCCGCGCAGATCGAGCAGCACGTCCTGGTTGACGCGGGCGGAGGCGCCGATGAACGCGTACTGCAGCCCGCCGGAGAGCAGCGCGCACACCAGATAGCCGACCGCCACGGCGATAAGCGGCCCGTGGTCGTGGTGCCGGAAGGCGGGCACCGCCCGGTCGATGGCGTACGCCACCAGCAGCGGACCCACCTGCACCGCGGCCTGCTGGAGCAGCAGCAGGAGGGTGGTGACGGCCACCCGGGCCTTCATCGGGGCGAGCAGGGAGCGCAGCAGCGTGGTGGTCGCGCCCGGGGGAGTGGGCAGGACGTCGTGGTCGAAGGGGTCGCCCGCGGCGGGCGGGTGCGGGGGCTCTTCGTGGTCGTCGGTGGTGGGCGCCGATGTGGTGGGGGCGGTCATCGTTCGTCCTCCTGCTCCGGGATGGCCGACTGGACGCCCGACATCAGATGCGCGTACTCCGCGTTCGTACGCAGGAGTTCCTGGTGGGTGCCCACCGCCGTGATACGGCCGTCCGACAGCAGGGCCACGCGGTCGGCGAGCAGGACCGTGGACGGGCGGTGGGCCACGATCAACGCGGTTGTGTCCGCGAGGACTTGACGCAGGGCTGCCTCAACTGCGGCCTCCGTGTGGACGTCCAGTGCGGAGAGCGGGTCGTCCAGGACGAGGAAGCGGGGCTTGCCCACCACCGCCCTTGCCAGCGCGAGGCGTTGGCGCTGGCCGCCGGAGAGGCTCAGGCCCTGTTCACCGACCTTGGTGTCCGTGCCCTGGGGGAGCGCGTGCGCGAAGTCGGCCTGGGCCACGGCGAGCGCGCGCTCCAACTCGGGCTCACCCGCGTCGTCTTGGGCGCCCATGAGGACGTTCTCCCCGACGCTGGTCGAGAACAGGGTCGGTTCCTCGAAAGCCACGGCCACGAGTGCGCGCAGCGTTTGGCGGGGCATCGCGGTGATGTCCTGGCCGTCCAGTGTGATGTGGCCCGATGTCACCTCGTGGAGGCGGGGGACCAGTGCGGTGAGGGTGGTTTTGCCGGTGCCGGTGGCTCCGACCAGGGCCATGGATTCGCCGGGTCTGATGTGCAGGTCGATGCGGTCGAGGGTGGGTGGGGAATCCGGCGGGGCGTCGGGGTAGCGGAAGGAGACTGTGGAGAAACGGATGCCGTCGTTGTCGGGTGCACCGCCGTGGGGGCTGGGCGCGCCCCGCGGCGGAGCCGCAGATCGATACAGCCCCGCGCCCCTAAAGGGCGCCTCCTGCTCGGGCGTTGAATTCGTTTCCGGCGTTTCATCCATTACCTCGAAGTAGCGCTCCGTCGCCGTTGCCGCCTCCTGGCTCATTGCCAGGAGGAAGCCGATCGACTCCACGGGCCAGCGCAGGGCCAGTGCCGTGGAGAGGAAGGCCACCAGGGTGCCCGCCGACAGGTTTCCGTCCGCCACCTGCACCGTGCCCAGGACCAGCGTCGCGCCGAGCGCCAGCTCGGGGAGGGTGACGATGATGCCCCAGATCGTGGCGAGCAGGCGGGCCTTGTGCAGTTCGGTGCCGCGCAGCCTCCGCGACAGTTCACGGAAGGCCCGTGCCTGGCTGCGGTGCCGGCCGAAGCCCTTGATGATCCGGATGCCGAGGACGCTCTCCTCGACGACCGTCGTCAGATCGCCGACCTGGTCCTGCGCGAGCCGGGCCACATGCGCGTACCGCCGCTCGAAGATCACGCAGGTGACGATCACCGGTACGGCGGGCCCCAGGATCACCAGTCCCAGCGTCCAGTCCTGGAGCAGCATGATGGTCACGCCCACCAGGATCGTCACGCCGTTGACCAGCAGGAACGTCAGGGGGAAGGCGAGGAACATGCGCAGCAGCATGAGGTCGGTGGTGCCCCGGGAGAGGAGCTGGCCCGAGGGCCAGCGGTCGTGGAAGGCCACCGGGAGCCGTTGCAGATGCCGGTACAGATCCGCCCGCATCTCCGCCTCGACCCGCGACAACGGCCGCGCGACCAGCCAGCGCCGCAGCCCGAACAGGCCCGCCTCCGCGATGCCGAGCAGCAGCAGATACAGCGCCCCGAGCCACACGCCCGCCGTGTCCCGGTCGGCGACCGGTCCGTCCACCATCCACTTCAGGACGAGCGGGAACACCAGCCCCGTACAGGACGCGACGACGGCCACCCCGGCCGCGGCGAACAGCCGTACCCGCACGGGGCGGACGTACGGCCACAGCCGCGCGAGCGTACGGACGGCGGATCGGTCCTTGGTGGTTGCATGTGTCGTCGACATCACGGCCGAGCCTACGGACCACCACTGACAGCGCCCACCGAGTTTTGGCCGGACCTCAGTCCGCCGCTGGTCCTACGACCTGCGGGTCCGAGGGGGTCGTAGCAGGGCATCAACCGATCGGTTGATGTCCCTTCGAGCGCGATGGCCGATGTGCCGGACCCGGTGTTCCCGGGACCCTCGGAGCATGTCAGCCACACCCGTCATCGAAGTCACCGCACTGCGCAAGTCCTACGGCGGCCGGGCCGTCGTCGACGGTGTCTCGTTCGCCGTCGAGGAGGGCGAGATCTTCGGGATCCTCGGCCCGAACGGCGCGGGCAAGACCACCACCGTCGAGTGCGTCGAGGGACTGCGTGTCCCGGACGCGGGCCGCGTCCGCGTCACCGGCCTCGACCCCGTCGCCGACCACGAGCAGGTCGCCCGCGTTCTCGGCGCCCAACTCCAGGAGAGCGAGCTCCAGGCCAAGCTCACCGTCCGCGAGGCCCTGGAGCTGTACGCGTCCCTCTATCCGCACCCCGCCGACTGGCAGCCGCTGGCCGAACGCCTGGGCCTGACCGCCAAGTTGACCACCCGGTTCGCCAAGCTGTCCGGTGGCCAGAAGCAGCGGCTGTTCATCGCGCTCGCGCTGATCGGCAATCCCCGCGTCGTCGTCCTCGACGAACTCACCACCGGGCTCGACCCGCGCGCCCGCCGCGACACCTGGCAGCTCATCGAGGACGTCCGGGCGAGCGGGGTCACCGTCCTGCTCGTCACCCACTTCATGGAGGAGGCCCAGCGCCTCTGCGACCGGATCGCGGTGATCGACAAGGGCAAGGTGGCCGCCCTCGACACCCCGGACGGGCTGATCCGCCGCTCGGCGGGCTCCACGGTCATCAGCTTCACGCCCTCCGCGCCGCTCGACGACGGCGACCTGAACACGCTGCCCGCGCTCACCTCCGTGGCCCGCAAGGACGGCCGGATCACCCTCTCCGGCACCGACGAGACCGTCAACGCCGTCATCACCCTGCTCGCCAGGGGCCACATCACCGCCCACCAACTCCGGGTCTCCGACGCCACGTTGGACGACGCCTTCCTGGACCTGACGGAGGTCGCCCGATGAACACCGCAGTCCTGCGCACCGAGTTGCGCCTCTTCCGCCGCGAACCGGGCGCCCTCTTCTGGATCCTGGGCTTCCCCACCCTGCTGCTGGTGATCCTGGGCTCCATCCCGGGCTTCCGTCACCACGACGCCGACCTCGGCGGCCTGCGCACGATCGACGTGTACGTCCCGGTCGCCGTCCTGCTCGGCATGATCGTCGGCGCGCTTCAGTCGATGCCGCAGAACCTCACCGGCTACCGCGAACGCGGCATCCTGCGCCGCATGTCCGCCACCCCGGTCCGCCCGACCGCCCTGCTCTCCGCACAGATGGTCGTCTACGGCACGGCGGCCCTGGCCTCCGCCCTGTGCGCGCTGGTCGTCGGCCGCCTCGCCTTCGACGTACGCCTCCCGAAGCAGCCGTTCGGCTATCTCCTCGCCCTGCTCCTCGCGATCCTCGCCGCGCTCGCGCTGGGCGCGGTGGTCTCGGCGCTGTCGCGGACGACGAAGATCGCGGGCGCCATCGGGTCGGCCGTGTTCTTCCCGATGATGTTCTGCGCGGGCGTGTGGATCCCGGTGAACTCCATGCCGGACGTCATGGCCCGCATCGTCGGCTACACCCCGTTCGGCCCCGCCGCCGAGGCCCTGAACCGGGCGGCGGCCGGGAACTGGCCGGGCTGGGCCCACCTCGGCGTGCTGGTCGCCTGGACCGTGCTGCTGACCGCCGGCGCCTCGCGCTGGTTCCGCTGGGAGTAGGGGCGGCGGCCGTGCAGACTGGGGAGATGACCACCAGGGACCGGCAGATCGATCGCCGCTGGGAGCAGCTGCACACGTGGGGGCCGTACGGGCTGCTCGGTATCAGTGTCGTCCTCGCGCTCACCTCCGCCGGTCTGTTCGACTACACCACCGAGTGGTACGTCGCCTGGGCCCTGGCCGGCGCCGCGCTCGTCCTCCAGCTCTGGTGGCACGGCACCCGGGGCCGCCGCCCCGGCCGCGGCCGGATCCCGTCGCGGGCGGGGACCCTGTACTACGTCGTCCGCTGGGCCCTCGCCTTCGCCCTCACCTGGATCGACCCGTTCTTCGCGTTCTACGCCGCCGCCGGCTACATGGACGCCGACGAACTGATCCCCGGTAGGAACCGGCAGCGATTCGGACTGGTCGCGAGCTCGGTGACCGTGGCCGGTGCGCAGGCCGGCGGGATGCCGTTCGGGAGCGCGGTGCAGTGGATCCTCTTCCTCGCGCTCCTGGTCGCCATGTCCGCCCTCCAGATGGTGGTCGCCCATCTCCAGGAGGCGGAGACACGGCGCTCCCACGAACGCGGCGAGACCATCACCGAACTCGAACGCACCAACACCGCCCTCCAGCAGGCCCTCGACGAGAACGCCGCCCTGCACGCCCAACTCCTCGTCCAGGCAAGGGAGGCGGGGGTCGCCGACGAGCGCCGCCGGCTGGCCGCCGAGATCCACGACACCATCGCCCAGGGCCTGACCGGCATCATCGCCCAGCTCCAAGTCGTCGCCAACGCACCCGACTTGACGACCGCCCGCACCCACCTCGACCGTGCCTCCGAGCTCGCCCGGCACAGCCTCGGCGAGGCCCGCCGCTCCGTGCAGAACCTCGCGCCCGTCGCCCTGGAGCACGACGGACTGCCCGAGGCACTGAAGAACACGGTCGCCGAGTGGGGCGAACGCACCGGTGTCCGCGCCGAGTTCACCGTCACCGGCATCACCGAACAGCTCCACGACGAGGTCTCGGCCACCCTGCTGCGCATCGCTCAGGAGGCCCTGTCGAACGCGGCCCGGCACGCCCGGGCCACCCGGGTCGGCGTCACCCTCTCCTTCCTCGGCGAGGACGTCATCCTCGACATCCGCGACGACGGCCAGGGCTTCGACCCGCTCGCGCTGCCCGAACGCACCCGCACCGGCGGCTTCGGCCTCGACGGCATGCGCGCCCGCGCCGAGCGCATCGCGGGCACGCTCGCGGTCGAGTCCGAGCCCGGTCACGGCACGGCCCTGTCGGCTCGCGTACCGTTGGTCCGCCATGAGTGACGAGTCGCTGATCTCCCTGCTGATCGTGGACGACCATCCCGTCGTACGGGACGGTCTGCGCGGCATGTTCGAGTCCGCGCCCGGCTTCCGCGTCCTGGGCGAGGCGGCGAACGGCGTCGAGGCCGTGGAGCGGGCCGCCGCCCTCGACCCGGACGTGATCCTGATGGACCTGCGGATGCCGGACGGCGGGGGAGTCGACGCCATCCGGGAACTGACCCGCCGCGCCGCCCGTGCGAAGGTGCTCGTCCTGACCACGTACGACACCGACTCCGACACCCTGCCCGCGATCGAGGCGGGCGCGACCGGCTATCTGCTGAAGGACGCGCCCCGCGACGAGCTGTTCACCGCCGTCCGCGCGGCGGCGGAAGGCCGTACGGTCCTCTCTCCCGCCGTCGCCTCCCGCCTTGTCTCCGCGGTGCGCGGCCCCCAGGCCCCCGGCAACGAGCAGCTCTCCGCCCGCGAACGCGAAGTGCTGGCGCTCGTCGCCAAGGGCACCTCCAACCGCGAGATCGCCCGCGAACTCTTCATCAGCGAGGCGACCGTCAAGACCCATCTCACCCACCTGTACGGCAAGTTGGGCGTCAAGGACCGCGCGGCGGCGGTGGCGACGGCGTACGACCGGGGAATCCTCGGCTGATCCGGGCCCAGGTCCTAGGTCGTCGGGTACGGCAGCAGGCCGCCGGCTATCTCCTCCCAGGCCGCCTTCAGCTCGGCGAGCAACTCCGGCTTGTCGAGGGCGAGATCGGCCTGTTCACGCAGATCGGCACCGAGGTCGAAGAGGTGGTCGTCGCCGTCCTCGTCCTGGTAGTACTTCCAACCGCCGCGCCGCAGCGCCCGGTTGGCCTCCACCCGCCAGAACAGGTCCCGCTCGGGAAGCTCCTCGCCCCTCAGCAGATAGCCCGCCAGGCTCGTGCCGTCCAGCGGATACGCGGGGGCGGGACGGGCGCCGGCCAGCTCCAGGAAGGTCGCGGTCCAGTCGGGGGAGAAGTTCGGCTCGTGGCTGACCTGGTTGCCGTCGATCCGGTGCGGCCAGCGCACGATCGTCGGCACCCGGATGCCGCCCTCCTGGAGCACGAACTTCTCGCCGCTCAACGGCCAGAGGTAGGACCAGCGTTCACCGCCGTTGTCGCTGGCGAAGTACACCAGCGTGTGCTCCTCCTGCCCGGACCGGCGCAGCGCGGCCAGCACCTCACCGACGGCCGCGTCCATGCTCTGCACCATCTCCGTGTACTTGGCGACCGAGCCGCCGTCCCACTGGTTGAGGGCGTCGCTGATCTCCAGCTGGCTGGTGGCCGCCCGGATCTTCGCGGCGATCTCGGCGCCGGTCTCCGCGTCGCCCTCGGCGAGCCAGGGCCAGTGCGGGGTGGTGAAGTTGAGGTTCAGCAGCCACGGCTTGTCGTGCTCGCGGCCGACGTACTCCACCGCCCGCTCGGTCAGCACCTGGGTGTAGTAACGGAGGTCCTGGTAGGTGGCGTCGCCCTCGTAGAGGTCGTAGTCGCCGAGCTGGCCGAGTTTGGAGAAGTACTCCAGCACACCGCCGTGATTGCCGAAGAACTCGTCCCAACCCGACTTCGTGGGGCTGTACTGGGGCAGCCAGCCGCAGTGCCACTTGCCGATCATGGCGGTGGAGTAGCCCGCCTGTCTCAGCAGGGAGGCGAGGGTGGGGTGGCTGGGGTCGAGGCCCTGCGTCCGGTTGTTGATCGGCTCGGCCAGCCCGCCCGGCGTACGGCCGGGATAGCGCCCGGTGTACAGGCTGAACCGGGTCGGCGAGCAGGTCGCGGAGCCGGAGTAGGCGTCCGTGAAACGCAGCCCCTGCCGGGCCAGCCGGTCCAGGTTCGGCGTCTTGATGTGCGGGGCGCCGTACGAGGAGAGGTCGGCCCAGCCCAGGTCGTCGCCGAGGATGACGAGGAGGTTGGGGCGTCTGCCGGAGGCGGCGGGGCGGGCCTTGAAGGGGCGTTCGGCGGGGGCCTGTTCGGCGGCCTCGGCTGTGGCGGCCGTACCGGCGACGGCGGTGACGGCGCCGCCGCCGACGAGGCCGCCGAAGGCACGGCGGGTTAATTCGGGCATGCGGGGTCCTTTGGGGAGGCAGCGGAATCGGTGGGGGCGTGCCCTCCATGCGATCAGCCGGCCCGCCCCGTGCCCAGGCATCTGCCCGGGAGTTCACGGAGCTGAAACGTCGCCCCGGCCGCCCCTCAGCCGACCTTCAGCAACAGCACCGCCCGGGCCGGCACGGTGATCGCCGCCCCCGCCCGGTGCACCACCCCCGGCGCCTCCCCCTGCTCCTCCCGAGAGGTGTCGACGACCACCTCGTACCGCTCCGCCCACGGCGGCCCCGGCAGCACGAAACTCACCGGCCGGTCGCCCGCGTGCAGCACGGCGAGGAAGCTGTCGTCGAGGATCGGGTCGCCGCGTTCGTCACGGCCTGGGATGTCCCGCCCCGAGAGGTACATGCCCAGGGTGGCGGCGGGCGCGTACCAGTCCCGTTCCGTCATCTCCGTGCCGCGCGCGGTGAACCAGGCCAAGTCCCTTATGCCGTCCGCCGAATGGGCCCGCCCGGAGAAGAACGCCCGGCGGCGCAGCACCGGGTGGCGGTGGCGCAGGTCGATCAGCCGGGCGGTGAGGTCGGTCAGCGCCCGCCAACCCGGGTCGTCCCGCAGCCCCCAGTCCACCCAACTGATCTCGTTGTCCTGGCAGTAGGCGTTGTTGTTGCCCCGCTGCGTCCGCCCCAGCTCGTCGCCCGAGACCAGCATCGGCACCCCCGTGGAGAGGAGGAGCGTGGTGAGGAGATTCCTCAACTGCCGCCGTCGTAGCGCCATTACGCGCTCGTCGCCGGTCTCGCCCTCGACCCCGCAGTTCCAGGAACGGTTGTCGTCGGTGCCGTCCCGGTTGCCCTCGCCGTTGGCCTCGTTGTGCTTGCGCTCGTACGACACCATGTCCCGCAGCGTGTAACCGTCGTGCGCGGTGATGAAGTTGACCGAGGCGTAGGGGCGACGGCCGCCCCACGCGTACAGGTCGCTCGACCCCGACAGCCGGTACCCGAGATCCCTTACGTCAGGCAGCGCGCCCCGCCAGAAGTCCCGGACGGCGTTGCGATAGCGGTCGTTCCACTCCGTCCACAGAGGCGGGAAGGCGCCCACCTGGTAGCCGCCGGAGCCGACGTCCCAGGGCTCGGCGATCAGCTTCACCCGTCGTAGCACCGGGTCTTGAGCGATCACGGCGAGGAACGGGGACAGCATGTCGACGTCGTGCATCGAGCGGGCCAGCGCCGCCGCGAGGTCGAAGCGGAAACCGTCCACGCCCATCTCGGTGACCCAGTAGCGCAGGGAGTCGGTGATGAGCCGGAGCACGTGCGGCTGCACGACGTGCAGGGTGTTGCCGCAGCCCGTGTAGTCCGTGTAGCGGCGGGCGTCGCTCTGGAGGCGGTAGTAGCCGCGGTTGTCGACGCCCTTGAGGGAGAGCATCGGCCCCAACTCGCCCCCTTCCGCGGTGTGGTTGTAGACCACGTCGAGGATGACCTCGATACCGGCCGCGTGCAGCGCCCGCACCATCCGCTTGAACTCGCCGACCTGCTGACCCGCCGTGCCGGTCGCCGCGTAGGCCGCGTGCGGGGCGAAGTAGCCGATCGAGTTGTAACCCCAGTAGTTCTTCAGCCCCTTGCGCAGCAGATGGTCCTCGTGCGCGAACTGGTGGACGGGCAGCAGCTCCACGGCCGTCACGCCCAGCTTCACCAGGTGTTCGATCGCCGCCGGGTGCGCCAACCCGGCGTAGGTGCCCCGGAGTTCCTCGGGTATCCCGGGGTGCAGTTTGGTGAAGCCGCCCACGTGGAGTTCGTAGATCACCGAGTCCGCCCACGGTGTCTTCGGGCGGCGGTCGTCCATCCACTCGTCGTCGGTGGTGTCGTCGTGGACGACGACGCCCTTCGGGACGAACGGCGCCGAGTCCCGGTCGTCGCGCACGGTGTCCGCGACCTGCTGCTGCGGCCAGTCCCGGACATGCGCGTACACCTCGGGCGGCAGCCCGAACTCGCCGTCCACCGCCCGCGCGTACGGGTCGAGGAGCAGCTTCGCCGGATTCCAGCGGGCGCCGGTCCAGGGGTCCCAGCGGCCGTGCACCCGGAAGCCGTAGCGCTGCCCCGGCAGGACACCCGGCAGGAAGCCGTGCCAGATCTCGTGCGTCAGCTCGGTGAGCGGGACCTTGGTCTCCACACCCTCGGGGTCGAAGAGGCACAGCTCGACCGCCTCCGCACCCCCCGCCCACAGCGCGAAGTTGGTGCCCGCGACCCCGTCCGGGCCGACCCGGAACCGGGCCCCCAACGGCATCGACGCCCCCGGCCACACGGGCACGGCCGGTG
>NZ_JAWOAI010000273.1:0-13138 GCF_033194735.1 Streptomyces sp. W16 | reverse complement strand
CCGGGTTCGAGGGGCTGCCGGTCGTGGTCGAAGCCGTGCAGGTTGATGTAGAGCTGGCCGTCCGGGAAGCGGTCGCGGACCTGGTGTGCCCAGTGCACGGCCAGCGCGGTCTTGCCGATACCGGCGGCGCCGCCGATGGCGGAGATGACCACGGTGTTCGCCGCTTCCCCCTCTCGCGCGGGCGAAAGCAGGGCGTGAAGCCTGGCGAGTTCACCGGTACGACCGGCGAAACCCGGGGTGTCGTGCGGGAGTTCGGCGGGCACGGCGCTCTCGCGCGGTGCGGAGAGCACCGACGGGGACGGACGCAGGAGAAAGGCGTCGTCCTGGTGCAGTACCGCCTCGTGCACCCGGCGAAGTTCCTCACCGGGATCGGTTCCGAGCTCGTCCCGCAGTCGTTTCCGTAGGTCATCGTAGGTCGTGAGCGCTTCCGCCTGACGTCCGCGGCCGTACAGGGCCCGCATACGCAAGGCCGTCAGCGACTCGTCGTAGCGGTCGGCCGCCGAAGCCGCCGACAGCCCGCTCAGATCGTCGAGGGCATCGCCGAACCGGCCCAGCGGGACCAGGCACTTGAGCCGCTCCAGCCGGAACGTCCGCCGGTGTTCCTCCAACCGCTGTCGCTCGCTCCGCGCGAAGGGTCCCGGCAGCCCGGCCAGGGGTTCGCCCCGGAACAGCCCGATGGCTGCGGAGAGTTGGTCCGCGGCGGTGGCCAGGTCGCCCGAGGCGACGGTGCGCAGCGCCTCGGCTCCCCGTTCGTCCAGATCCGCCGTGTCGAGTCGGACCTCCTCGACGACGAAGCGGTACCAGCCCTTGCCGCTGCGGATCACCGACTCCGCGGGCGGGGTGCCCTCCGGATCGAGCGCTCTGCGCAGCGAGTTGACGTGAGTGGGCAGCACCTTGTGGCCGCCTGCGGGAGGCTCCTCGCCCCACACCGCGTCGAGCAACCGCTCATGACTCACCACGGCTCCTTGCCGCAGCAGCAGAGCGGCCAGCACGGCCTGCCGCTTGACCGGCCCCAGCTCCAACGGCGTCCCGCCCCGCCAGGCCCGTAACGGTCCGAGCACTTCGAACCGCAGCAGTTGAGGAGATCCGTCGTCCACCCCGAAGCCTCCGCTTCCCCACGTCATCGAAATTTCATCAGAATTGCAGCACCCCCAGCCATGGTTACGGACACGACATCGCACAACCCGCACAACCGAAGGGGGTCCGCGTGACCGAAGTGGATCTGGTGGCCACCGCGTTGGCCACGGGGGCGGCAGCCGGGCTCACCGACACCTCACGAGGAGTCGTCCACGACCTGCACACCGTGCTGAGGGACGCGGTCCGCCGACGGCTGTCCGATGGCTGCGACGGCGTGCGGGGCGGATACGGCGTACGGGTGCTGCACGCGTACGAAACGGACCCCGATGTGTGGCGGACCCGGCTGCTCCAGGTCCTGGCCGCAGAGCTGGAACTGGACGAGGAGATCCTCGGGGCGGCCCGCGCAGTGCTCCGCGCGGACCGCGGGACAGGGCACGTCATCGTGGACGTGGTCGGTTGCGGCGCACGGAGCGGATGAATGCCCTTGGCTGATGTGTACGCCGATGCCGCGTACGGAGTCTCGGAGCCGTGGTTGCAGGGGCATGGTCAAGAGCCCCTCGGTTGTTTCGGAGAGCCCCTCCTCGGTGACCATGTCTGCACGCGGAGGGGACGGTGGACGCACATGACGGTGCCCGAGGGAACCGAGGAATGGCCGGCGCGCAGTCTGCTGGGGAGGCTGTCCTTCTCGGCGCGGCGGGAACTGCTCGACCTGGGGACCGAGGTCCGGTTCGACGCGGATGCCGTGCTGCTGCGACAGGGGATGAACGACAGGCACGTGCTCCTGCTCCTGTCCGGTCTCACGAAGGTCATGGCGGTTGTGGAGAACGGTGAGACTTCGCTCCTCGCGGTCCGGGCCGGCGGTGACACGGTAGGTGAGATGGCTGCCATCGACGGGTGCGCCCCGCGCTCGGCGACGGTCACCGCCTGCGGTCCACTGACCGCGCGAGTGGTGCATGACGGCGCGCTGCGAGCACTGTTGATGCGCCGCCCCGAGGTCTCCATGGCCTTGACGATGGTCGTCGCCGACCGCTTGCGCTGGGCCAACCGCAGGCGGCTGGACTTCCGGGGGTATCCGGCGAAAGTGCGTCTGGCCCGTGTGCTGGGAGAACTCGCCGTGTCCTACGGGACTCCCCGGGGCGACGAGGTGGTGATCGACATCCGGCTGACGCAGCCGGAGCTTGCCACGCTGATCGGCGCCGCGGAGACGACGGTCCACAAGGTACTGCGTGAACTACGAGAGGAGGAGCTGTTGGAGACCCGCTACCGTGCCACCGTCATCAGGGACGTGACCGGGTTGAGGCGGCTCGCGGACCTGGCGGACGAATGACCGTGGCCGAACCGACGTCAGCCCAGTATCGGCTGCAGGACCACGCTCAGCCCCGCGCTGACGCCCATGACGGCAGTGCACACCACCGCTCCTGTCAGCCAGCGGTACTTGAGAACGGCGACGCGGGCGAGGAACCGCACGGTGTGCGACAACTCCCTGCGATCCGCGGCCTCATCCGCGGGCACGTCCTCGGCGGGCAGGATGTCGGGGCCCGACTCCAGGTGGACGAAGCAGTACCGGTTGGCGGCCCGATCCCGCAGCAACCGCGGGCTCAACACCGCTGCCAGACTCACCGCGCCACCGGTCAGGCCGCAGACGAACAGGGCCAACAGTGTCCCCGCGAACACGCCGGCCGCGCCTCCCCGTTCGCAGACGAGCACGACCCCACGACTCCATGCCCCTGCGGTGCCGACCAGCCCGGCCTGCACCGCAGCCAGGATGCCGGCCTTCGCGTCCGCGTGCTGGTGGGTCGTCTGCAGCGCGGTGAACATGTACTGCGCGGGGCGGCTGTCGGCTGCCTGAGCGGTCGGTGCCATGGACGTCTCCTCCGGTCGGCGAGGGCGTGCTGCCTCCAGTAAGAGGTGATCGTCTCCGCCGAACCAGTCCCTTCTGCGGGTTCCGGGGACCTCGTCAGTGCTCGCAGATCTCGGCATCCCGTATTTCCACAGGGTTCACACCGAGGCGCAGGTGTACGACTTGATCGCCGGCACCCGTGATCCGGGGGAGCGGGTGCCGGTCTGATGTGTAGTAACTCCGTTGATTTGCAGGGGATTTGAGTCACGCAGCGTGCTCCCCCTGAAGTACGTGTACCGAGAGGTGTCATGGCAACGAACGGTAAGGACGGGCCGGGCGGTGCGCGCGCCTTCGCGCGCAGACTGCTGCTCTCCGTCGACGCGAAGGGATACGGCGGGGCCGACACGGTCAGGCAGCATCAGTTCCAGGAAGCGATCGTGCGGTTGCTGGAACTGGCGTCCGACGCCGCCGGGTTGAACCGCGAGAAATGGCTGACACAGGAGGGCGGGGACTCGCTGTTCGCGGTCCTGCCCGAGGGGGCCTCCGAGCCCGCCCTGGTCGACGCCTTCATGCGAAGTCTGGAGGCCGGTCTGCGGGCCTTCAACATCGGGCGGGAAACGGAGGCGTGGCTGAGGCTGAGGGCAGCTGTCCACTTCGGCGAGACCTCGCCGGCCGCAAACGGCTTCGCGGGCAGCGCCCCGGTCGAGATCGGCCGCATCCGTGACTGCGCGGCCCTGCGCGCCGCCCTGGACCAGTTGGCGGAGGCCCCGCTGGCGGTCGGACTGTCCGCGACCGTCTTCCGTGACGTCGTACAGGGGAAGGCGTACACCACCATCCGGGAGAACGAGTTCCGGGAGGTGCCGGTCAAGGAGAAGGAATATCGAGGGGCGGCCTGGATCTGGGTTCCGGGCGCCGATGTACGGCAGGTGGACCTGAGTCCTGCCGTACTGGAGGGGGAGCCGCGTAACGCGAACCTGGTGCGGAGCAAGGTGAAGGTGAACAACGTCCAGGGCCGCGCGGTCGTGGTGCGTGCGGAGGGGGCTGTGGCAAACCCCATCGAGGCCATCGCCGACATCGGTCGCGTGGCGCGTGACGGAGAAGTGATCGGTGTGGACCTCCGTGCCGCCGGAGGCAAACCATGACCGCCCACACCCCCTCCCCGCGCCGCGCCTTCGAGGATGTGATCCGGGCCCGTACAGAGACGGACTTCGTCGAGCGTGCGTGGCTGTACGACGAGATCGAGCAGGCGCTGAAGTCGGACGAGGGCCAGTACATCCTGGTGACGGGCGAGCCGGGAGCGGGCAAGACCAGCCTGCTCGCCGGCATCGCGCGGGCCCACCCCGACCGGCTCCGCTATTTCTTCAGACGGGACAGCCGGACCGCGGTCACCGGCGGCGACACCGAGTCGTTCCTGATGAGCATCGGACACCAACTTGCCCGGGAGCGCCCGGAACTCTTCGAACTGGAACGCCTCTCGGTCGTCGTCCAGCAGCACATCGACTCCGTGGCGGCAGAGGGCCGGGTCATCGGCATCAAGATCGACGACTTGAAGGTCTCCCCCTTCCACCGCACCGCCATCCTGGAGGTCGAACAGCGCATACGTGATGTCGCGGGCACGGCCACCGGCGTCCAGATCGGCACGGCCCATCTGGAGCCCCGTCTTCTCGACCCCGACAACCTGGCCCACCTGGCGCTGATCGGACCCGCGCAGGTGTTGGCCGAACAGGACCCCGAGGCCAGGATCGTCATCCTGCTCGACGCCCTGGACGAGATAGCCGACGACGACACGACGGGGCCGAGGAAGAGGGTCCTGCACTGGCTTGCCCGTTCCCCCGAACTCCCCGCCAACGTCAAGGTGGTCATGACCTCCCGGCCACACGCCGGGCTCCGGCTGTTCCGGTCCGCCCGGGAGGACCGACTCACCGACGTGGTCATCGACCCCGGCTCACCCCAGGTCGTGGGCGACCTCCGCACGTACGCGGACCGCGTCCTGGAGCGTCCCGCCGTCCTCGCCGCCGAACGGGCCAGAGGCAACCTACTAGGCAGCATCAAGCGGCACGCCGTCCGCAGGGCCGCCGGAAACTTCCTGTACCTGGCCACCTACGCGCGGGCGCTGATCGACGCCGCCGGGGAACAGGACGACGAGATGGTCGACAGGCTGCTCGTCTTCAACGGCGTACCGGGCCGTCTGCCCGGGCTGTACGGGTTCTTCGTGGAGTTGGTGCGCGAGGAACTCAGGCCATGGCCAAGGGTGCTCGGGACCAGTGAGCCGGACGGCTGGGAAGGGGTGGGCCTGCCGATCATCGGCGTACTCACCGTGGCGAGAGAGGCCCTGACAGAGGACCAGCTCACCGCTCTGTCCGGTACGCCCGTACGGGAAGAACCCGCACAGAAGGTCCTGTCGAGCCTGCGCTGGCTGCTGGACCGCCGAAGCGACCGGATCGCCTTCTTCCACACCTCGGTCAACGAGTTCCTCGCCGGACAGGAAGCCCGCGAGAAACACCCGGAGTGCTGGGTCGACGAGACCAGATGGCACGAGCAGATCGCCCACCGCTACCGGGGCACCGCGTCGAACTGGGCGGACCTGGACTGGTTACAGGTGGACCACTACGGTCTCGCCCATCTCGTCGCCCACGTCCTGAAGGCCGGGACGCGCTTCTCCGCCGAGGCCGTCGACATGATCTGCCCCGGTCTGCGGAGCGCCGTCAGACGAGAGTTCGGGGCCGAGCGCCGTTTTCTCGAACTTGTCGACAGCGTCGCTCACCATGTCGCCGACGGCGCGACTGTCGCCACCGGGCTCCCCGCGATGACGTACCTCGGGGTTGTGCGTCACCAGGCGGCGCAGTCCAGCAATGCGCTGCCGCCACGGGTGATCGGGCTGCTGGCCCGGATGGGGCGCGTCAAGGAGGCGCTGGAGCACGCGGTCGGGATCACACCGTCGCTGTGGCAGGTCACGGCGTTCGCGGAGATCCTTCAGTACGCGCATCCTGGGTCCGACTCGCCCTCGACCGACGAACTGCTGGACCTGCTGGTCGAGTCCGCGCTCGCGGTTCCGACAGACAGCTACCCTCTCAGCCCCAACTACGAGGCGGACAGAGCGATCGAAGCGACCGCACTACTGCTGGCACCCCACGATCACGATCGCGCGGTGCGGTTGTGGCGGTGGGGACAGGAGAGGTCGCCGAGATCGGGCCGCCTCGCGGGGGAGCCGGATGCCGTGTATCGCGCCGCCGCGGTCGCTGAGCAGGATGTGGACACAACCCGCACCCTCATCGGCAAGATCAGCGGGGAGCGCTGGGGGGACTACCTGGACGCGGCGGAACGCGCCGACCCCGCAAGGGCCGTCCAACTGCTGCGGGAGGCCGAGAAGTCCCTGGGGTCCGCCGGACCGGCGGACCGCGTCCTGGGGCTGGCACGACTGGCGGCCACATGGGCGGCGCACGATCCGGACACCAGCCGGTGGTTCCTCGCCGAGGTGCGCGCGCAGCTCTTCGCAGCCGGAGGAGAGAAGAACCTTGCCGCCCAACTGGTCAAGGCGGCAGGCGTGTTGCAGGACGTGGACCGGATGACGGCTCGCTTCCTGCTGGCCCGCCTGGACACCTGCTCCCCCGACTACTGGGTCGCTCGCGACGGTGCTCGGCTATGGGTTCGTTGGGGGGCGCCCGAGCGTGCGCGGACTCTTGTGGCCCCGCACCTCGCAGCGACCCGGGACGACTGGATGAGGTTCGCCGCCATGAAGGCGATCGGACAGTCCGGCCGAGCCGAGGCACTACGGCTCCTCGAACGTGACCATGCCGCCATCCCTGGGCCGTCCGCGGATCCGGATGCGCACGCGACGTTCAGCATGGAGCGCGACAACGAACTGATCGAAGTGGTAAAGCGAATGGCCGAGTACGACCTTGCCCGGGCAGCGCAGATGGCCAGGGGCATAACCGAGACCACCTGGCGTGACGACTGGTGGTGGCGTAACCACGCCGCAACCGCCGGCCCGGGCCAGGAGGTCTTTGGCAAGGACCGCCATTCGCTCCTTGCCGGAATCGCCCACCTTCACGTTGCCCGAGGCCAGAGTGGGCCGGCCGCCGCCATCCTTGAGGAGGTGCTGGGAAGTACGGAACACCCCGCACCTCTCAGAGGGGGCGGCGGCTCCGGTCAGTACTTCATGACGTCGTCGTCCGAGTCGCATGAACGTTCCTCCAAGAACCGTCTGGCACGGCTGAACATCGACGGCATGTTGGCGCAGTTCAATATGAGCCATGACTGGGCCGCTCGCGCGCGAGGACACTTCTATCGCGATCCGGCTGATGTCGTCCGCGCCGTCGAGCTCGGCGCGCACAGCAGCATGGCCAGAGTGGTACGCCGGTTCGCGGGGCGGTTGGCGCGCCGAGATCCCTCACGGGCCGGCGCCCTCATCCGCTCGATCGCGGATCCCGGGGAGCGGGCCATCGGCTTCGCGGAACTGCACCGGGTGGCACACGATCCCGGCGGCACCGGCCCTCACACGCCTGAGGCGGACGTGTTCTCCAGGGAAATCGATCGCGCGCTCCGTGAACTACCGCGCTACCGGTGGACATCCGCTCTCGGAGACGGCGCGGAGGACAAAGCGTGGGCATACGTACGTCCTGATCACCGGGTCCGCTTCGAGCTCGCCCTGCTCGCCCTGGGATGCCGGATGGAGGACTGGCGGGCAATCGACGGGCTGCCCTACCTGACCCACGCACGGATGTATTCGGGGGGTCTGTGGATATCCGAGGTGTATGCCGCCGCCGTGATGGACAACAGGCGGCCACTTCAGGGAGCCAGGGAAATCCATGCGCAGAACCTCAGCCCGGGACGGGACCTGGGTCAGGACGACGTGATGGCCAACATCGTGCTGGCCGCAGCCGCGTACCACGAGTACCTGATCGCCCGTGAGGTGCCTGCGTACAGCTTCCACGCGCCGCAGGCGCGCATGGACGACCCGGTTTACGCCGCAGCCGTGGACCTCGTGACTCCCGTCCCCGGAGCCCCCCTCAGCCCCGCGTTCACTCGTCGGCTGAGGGAGATGGTGGACGAGGGCCCACTGCCGGCGGCGGCCGGGCTGCTCGCCTTCGCCGGGGAGGTCAGGCCGGAGAACCGGCACGAACTTCGTGAGCTGGCCGCAGCGGTCATCGCCAGAGCCCGTGACGGTTCCGCGATCGGCTTGGACACACTGGCCATCCTGGTGGAATCGCCCGTCCTCGGCGACCTGGTGGATCCTGTCGCTCTCCTGCACGAAGCCGACCGCTGCGAGCTCGCCTGGGCGGGCGAGACCTGGATTCCCCACGACGTCGTGGCACGCCTGTTTCCCGTCCTGCTGGAGCGTGCGCCGACGGTCGCGATGCACAGGTTCTACGAAGTCACCTCGTCGGACTGGTCCTTCGCCATGTCAATGCTGGAACACGCAGCGGACGCCTTGATCGGCGCGTTGGACGCCGACGCCGTGGCCGTCCTCGGCGCGGCCATCACCCAAGGGCTTGCCTGCACCTCCCCCGAGGGCATGGCACCCGATGTCGTGGACGGTGTCCGGCCGGCGCGACTCGCCGGCGGCCCCGGGGACGGGAGGCCGGCGGCATGACGCATCCCGTCGACCCTGTGGTGGTGAGGGCGCACTCGGACGTCCTGGAGCTGTTCCGCACGGATACCGCGGTGGATCCGGCCGGACTGGCCGCGGTGTGCCGAGCCGCCCGCGACCGGCTCGCGGCGCTGCCCGACCTCGACCCGGACCATCCGCACTCCTGGGCCTCGTACGAACTGATCACGACGGACGTACAGACCCTCCTCGGCTATCTGTGCGAGGTCGATGTCCCGAGCAGCGAACCGGAGCACTTCCGGTCCCTGCTGATCCGCGTCCTTCGCTACCTCTACGCAGCCGACGGCGCCAAGACCGGCGTTCGATTGGCGGAGATCATCCACCGCGAGTGGGAAGCGCGGATCGGAGAGTCGCACATCGACACGCTCCAGGCCGCTGAACGACTTGCCGCGTGTCTGCACGCAGAGGGCGACGCGAAAAGGGCCCGGCCGGTGTTCGAAAGGATCTTTCGACTGCGGTCCGGGAAATTCGGTGACGACCATCCCGATACCCTCCTCGCGGCCTGCAACATAGGCGCGTGCCTCGGTCAACTCGAGGACTACGCTGCGGCGTTCCAGCTGTACAGCGACACCGCACGGCGATGTGAGCGACGACTCGGCAGGGATCACCGGACGACGATGCTGGCCACGTTCAACCTCGCGGCCTGCCTGCGCAAGCTCGGGCAGCACGAGAGGGCGCTGACGCTGTACCAGGACGTTCACCGGCGGTACGGACGGGTGTCGGGGAAGAACTCCCTTGAGACGCTCGACGCGGAGGCGGGCATCGCCAAGACTCTGCACGAGCTCGGCGAGTACGAGCAGGCACGCGCCATCAACGCCGGCTTGCTGCCGAGATTCGAGAGCCTGGCCGGAAAGAACCACTCAAGTACAGCGCACGCCCGCAGTCGTCTGGTGGAGAACCTCCGCGCGCTCGGGCGTAACGAGGAAGCCGATGAAGTAGAGGGCATCGTGCACCCGGATTTCTGACCGTCTCGGCGTGCACCGCGCCGTGCACGCGGAGCGTGCGAAGCACCACAAGGACAACCCTGCCCACCACAGCGAGGAGGCCGCCGAAGGCTAATGGTGCGGTTTGTGGTGCGCAGCCCGACTACCGGTCTGGACAACAAAGAACCCCCAGGTCAATGAACTGGGGGTTTCACATGGAGCGGGTGACGAGAATCGAACTCGCACTCTCAGCTTGGGAAGCTGATGTTCTACCACTAAACTACACCCGCGCGTGACGCCGGTTGAGCCGGTGTCGAATGCCCGCTCACTCTACCCCATGCCCAGCCTCCGGCGCCGAAGCCGCGGAGGCGCGGTCGCGTTTCGGAGGGTGGACGCGGCTGCGGGGGACCGGAGTTGGGGCGTACGGTGGAGGCGTGGAAGAGGGTCCGGGTGGGACGGAGTGCCGCCTGGAGAGTCGTTCCTTTCATCCCGTAATGTGGCATTTGGCATCCGGCGAGCAGCAGCCGGACGCGGCTCTTGGGGAAGGGACTCATGGACTTGATGGAGCGCACCGTCGTCCGTTGTGCGGATGGGCACGTGTTCAGTACCGCTTCGTTCCCGATGCAGCAGGCCGAGCGGCTCGGCCCCGGCCGGCTCGTGAGGTGTCCACGGTGTGCCCGGCTCCGCAGCGCGGTGCCGGTGACCTTGGAGAAGCAGTAGGAGTAGCGGTACCGCGGTAATGGCAGGCGCGCGGGTCCGTCCGATTGTGGTCGGTCCGCGCGTCTTGCGTATCCTCGGGGCGTGCTTCTCTCAGACAAGGACATCCGGGCCGAGATCGACGCCGGGCGGGTCCGGATCGATCCCTACGACGAATCCATGGTGCAGCCGTCCAGTGTCGACGTGCGCCTCGACCGCTACTTCCGGGTGTTCGAGAACCACCGCTACCCCCACATCGACCCCTCCATCGAGCAGGCGGACCTGACGCGGCTGGTGGAACCGGAGGGCGACGAGCCGTTCATCCTCCACCCCGGCGAGTTCGTGCTCGCCTCGACCTACGAGGTCGTCTCCCTGCCCGACGACCTGGCCTCGCGCCTGGAGGGCAAGTCCTCCCTCGGCCGGCTCGGCCTCGTCACACACTCCACCGCCGGGTTCATCGACCCCGGCTTCTCCGGCCACGTGACGCTGGAGCTCTCCAACCTCGCGACCCTCCCCATCAAGCTCTGGCCGGGCATGAAGATCGGCCAACTGTGCCTGTTCCGGCTCACCTCACCGGCCGAGTTCCCCTACGGCAGCGAGCGCTACGGCTCCCGCTACCAGGGCCAGCGCGGCCCGACCGCCTCCCGCTCCTTCCTCAACTTCCACCGGACGCAGGTGTGAGCATGGACGCCGTACGGGAGAACCTGACCTACGACACGTTCGGCGTCGCCGTGCGCGAGCTCGCGCAGACCATCGCCGACGACGGCTACGAGCCCGACATCATCCTGAGCATCGCCCGCGGCGGGGTGTTCGTCGCCGGCGGGCTCGCCTACGCCCTCGACTGCAAGAACATCCACCTGGTCAACGTGGAGTTCTACACCGGCGTCGGCACCACCCTCGACATGCCCGTGATGCTCGCCCCCGTCCCCAACGCCATCGACTTCTCCTCCAAGAAGGTCCTGATCACCGACGACGTCGCCGACACCGGCAAGACGCTCAAGCTGGTCCGCGACTTCTGCGTGGACACCGTCGCCGAGGTGCGCAGCGCGGTCATCTACGAGAAGTCGCAGTCGCTGGTGAAGTGCGAGTACGTATGGAAGCGGACCGACGACTGGATCAACTTCCCGTGGAGTGTTTTGCCTCCGGTACATAGGTCGGGGGAAGCGGCGAAGCCGAACAGGGAAGCGGTCTGAACTGCGGGTATCTCGTAGATCAAAGGAAGAGCCCCCTCGAATTCGCCGGTTGTCGAGGGGACTCTCATGTCAGGTCGCCCCTCGATGCGAACTACGGGCGCGGTGGTCGCCGTACCTCCCTGCTGTACCGCGCTCGTTCAGGAGCGAGGTGCCGATCCTTTCGCATCCGCGCCCGCTGCGGGACCGGTCACGGAATGGGTCGGCAGTCGACTTTGCGACGTCCTCTCAGGTGTTCGCGTCGTCAGGGCCGGCAGGAGCGCCGCCAATTCGGCGTCGTCCGGGCGGTGGACCGCCTCGGCCGCCTTACGCGGAATGGCGCGGCCGACCTTGTCCGTGTCGGCGATCAGATGGATCACCACGCCGTCGTGCTCACAGGTGACCTGCTTGGCCGACACCTCGCCCAGCGGCTGCTTGGGGCAGTTCTCCGCTTCCGGTGTGGCGAGCATGTCGGGGTTGGCGGAGTCCCCATGAGCGGAGGGGAGTGACATGCCTGCTGTTTCCCCGTTGTTCCCCGCCACGCGCGTCGGCCCTGCTCGGCGTGGACGAACCGGCAGCCGCCCGCCCACGTCTCCGTGTCGGGGGACGCCACCCAGCCAGCAGTGCCGCCTCTCCGACGATTGCGGCGGGATCACGGTTCAGCCCCTACGACGACCGCGCCTTCACCGCGGCTCCGCCATGTGATCAGATCGGCCGGTACCAGCAGTTGGCGGCTCGGGGAGGAGTCGCGGAGGAGGGGGAAACCGTGATGCCCGCTGTCGCCGGAGAGACAACACGGCCGTGCCCGGAATGCGGCACGGAGATCCGGGGTGACAACCGGTTCACCGTCTGGTGTGCCGCCTGCGACTGGAACGTGGACCCCGAGGAGCCGCGGCCGGACACGGGACGGCTGGAGCGGGCCGAGCGCGCCCTGGCCCGACGGCATGGCGAGCAGCTGCTCGCGGAGATGCTGAGCGGGCGGGAAACGCGCCCGCGGCGTGACGCCTCGGCGGTGACGGCCACCATGCTCGCTCTGACCGTGCACGCCGTCACCCTCGCGCTTGCCGTCGGTGGTGTCTGGTGCGTGGTGGCGGGCTGGGGCGGCGCCGGCATGGTGGCGGGGCTGGTGTTCCTGGTGCTGGCCTGGGCGCTCGCCCCGAGGGTTCGCCGCCTGCCCGACGACCGGCCCGTGCTGTTCCGGGCCGACGCGCCCGAACTCTTTGCCCTGGTGGACGAGGTGGCGCGGGCAGTCGGCACCCGAAGCGTGCACGCGATCGCCGTGGACGGGAGCATCAACGCCGGCGTCACGACGTACGGTGTGCGCGGCCGGCGGCTGCTGATGCTGGGCATGCCGCTGTGGGAGGTCCTGACGCCCGGGGAACGGATCGCGCTGCTCGGCCACGAACTGGCCCACTACGCCAACGGCGACACGCGCAACGGCCTGGTGATGGGCACGGCGATGCGGACCCTGTCCCTTTGGCACCACACCCTCCAGCCGCTTCCGCGCCCGTCCGCGATCGAGATGGTTGTCAATGCCCTCTACGTGGTGCCACGACTGCTGGTCCGTGGGGTGCTGGCGTTGCTCGTCCGGCTGACGTCGCGGGCCGGGATACGGGCCGAGTACCTGGCCGACCGGCTGGCCGCACGCACCGCTTCCACGCAGGCGGCGGTGGGCCTCATGGACCGGTTGCTCATCACCGACGCGCTCGTCGTCCTGCTCCGCAGCGAGGCCAACCGTGCCGCCCTCGGCGGGGCGAGGTCCACCCGGGAGGCCAGGGCCCGGGCCGGCGAGCTGTGGGGGCTGCTCACCGCGTACGCGGCGTCC
>NZ_JAWOAI010000272.1:0-13181 GCF_033194735.1 Streptomyces sp. W16 | reverse complement strand
ACGGCGACCCGGGGCGGGCCGAGGCACTGGCCCACTCGATCGCCTACCGCGCGACGCGAGCCCGCGCGCTGGCCGCCCTCGTGGAGGTGTCCGGGCCGTCCCACGCTCGCAGGCTTGCCGCACAGGCCGTGGTCCTCGACGGCTGGGACGTCGTCCTGCCGGTCCTGGAGCCGATCGTGCCTCGCTCGGTGGCAGTTGTCGTCGATCAGATGATGGCCCGCGACGGGTTGTGACGTTCTGCCTTCTGCCGAGCCACATGTCGCTTCAACTTGCTTACGCACCGGCCGAGTTGCCGGAATCGGCGGGCTGCCGGACCTTCAACTCCTGCTGCCACCACTGCCACTACTGCCACCGCTGATTGCGAGGCTTACTCCATGATTCCCAAACTGCCTTTGCACAGCCCTCGTTGGCGTGACCTCGACGGAGTGACGGCTGAGGAGGTAGCGGTACTTCTGGAGCAGATGACCTCCACCGCTGCAGCCGGCACAGCCATCGAGACCGGCGAAGGCTGGAGGCAGACCTGGACCCGCCTGGCAGGAGGCCTGCTGGACGACGGGACCGTCTTCGACGGGGCCTACGCGGCCCTGCCGTATCTCGTCGAGGCGGCAGCGGCCCTGCCGCCGGGACGGACCGTGGATTTCTGGGTGGACCTGGGATGCATCGTGACCGCGGAGGACAGGCGCCCCGTCCCGGCCGATCTCGCGGCGGGATTCGACGCCGGGCTTCGTCTGGCCGAGCAGGCGGCCGTACGCAGCCTCCTCGCCGCCGACGTTCCGCCCGAGGCCTGCTTCTCCCTCGCGCTGTCCTGTGTCGCCCTCGCCGGTCACCACATCGGCACAGCCCTGTGGTCTCTCCAACCCCAGGAGGGATACCTGCAGTTGTTGTGTCCCGGCTGCGGGAGCGACACCGAGATCCTCGACTTCTTCGTGGACCCGGTGCGTCCGCCTCTCGATGCTCCCAGGCCGGCTGATCCTGTCCGTGTCCGTCAGGGGCAACACCCGTGGGGCGAGGTCGCCGCCGCATTGCGCGAGGAGGCCCTGGGGGAAGGGTGGGAGCCCTTCCTGCAGGTGGCACGCGGAGTCGCGGCGGCCGGAACACCCCCCGAGACACCGGGGTCGGCCGTCCTGTGCCTGGTCGCCGGCATCGTCGCGGCCAGGAGCACCCCGCAGCCGGCCGGGAGGGAACTGGCCCGCGAACTGATGTTGCTCACCGGGTACTTCCGCTGCTGGGACTGCGAACGGCCCTGGACGATCGCCGACGGCCTGGCGGAGAACCCGGACGGCGCGCACCCCCAGAACCACCCGGGGGCGGAGTCGACGGCTGCCGACGACTCGGCCTCCACGGTGACGTCGACGGCGGCCGGCCCGACGGCCGAATTGGCCACCCGCCTCCGACAGGACGGGACGGCCCTGCTCACGGGCGACGGCACGTCGTGGGGTCGTGTATCGGTGTTCTCCGATCCCGCGCCGCTTTCCACCGGGGGCGTCAACTCACTGACGGTCGTGGCCCGTCCTGGTCGGCCGACGCTCGTCGCCGGCGCGGGAGACCAGGGCGCGGTCCGCCTGTGGAATCCGGTCGACGGCCTACTCGTCCAGGACCCGCTGACAGGACATGCCGACCGAATCCGCTCGATGACGGCCCTGCCCCTGCCCGAAGGCCGGATCCTGCTGGCGACCGGAGGCGAAACAGGGACGATCACCCTGTGGGATCCGGACACCGGCCGGCCGGTCCGCGAACCGGTCGGTGATCGGCTCGGCGAGGTGATCGGGATGTGTGCCGCGACCGTCCCCGATGGCCGGACCCTGCTCGTCACCGCCACCTCGCGAGGCGCGGTCCGGTTGTGGGATCCAGCCACTGGCGAGGCTGTCGGCCGCCTCAACCCCTATGGCAGTCCGATCCGGTCGATCGCCGCCGTCCCGGTCTCCGCCGGCCACACGCTGCTCGCGGCCGCGGACACCGGGGGCCGCATCCACGTGTGGGATCCGGCCGTCGAGGACTCCTGGGAACGAGGCGCGGCCGTACCGCTGAGCAAACGCGCCCTCAGCGATGCCGACCACCGGGCGACGGCCGTGGCGGCTGTGCCGACACCGGACCGCACCCTGCTGGCCACCGGAGACGACCGCGGCGTGGTCCTGCTGTGGGACCTTACGACCGGTGACCCGGTCGGCGACGGCCTGCCCTCCTCGACTGGCACCGCCGGCCTTCCGGTCATGGCCGCCACCATGCTGGACGACGGGCGCTCCGTCCTGGTCACCGGCAGCGAACTGAGGCGCAGCCTGCGCGTATGGGAACCGGACACCGGAACCGTGCGGCACATCGCCCTGGAGGTGGCGCTCACCTCTCTGGCCGCCGCGGGTTCGGACCTGATCGTCGGACACGACCGCGGCGTGCTCGGACTCCCGCTCGCCGTACGGTGAGCGCGGTCGGCCGCAACCCGCCCCACCCCGTCAGGCACCACCTCGGGAACACCGGCCGCCGGCATCACGCAGGCGCGGCCACAGCTCTCCACGGCGCTCGGCCACACGGGTGCCTAGGATCGCCGGCATGACGCTGCGACCTGTTCTGGTGAACATCAAGGCCGTCGACGACTCCGCCGTCGGCCGGTTCTGGGCGGAGGCGCTCGGCTGGCGCGTCTCCAGTCAGGGACCTGGGGCGACCGCCGCCAAACCCGCCGGCTTCGACTGGCTGGACCCGGTCGGTGTCTGCGTCGACGTCATCGCCGTCCCGGAACCGAAGACGGCGACGAAGAACCGCGTACACCTCGATCTCGCCACCACCTCCGCCGCCCACCAGGCGGAGCTGATCGCGCGCCTCCGCTCGCTCGGCGCGACGCCCGTCGACGTGGGCCAGGGCGAGGTGCCGTGGACGGTCCTCGCGGATCCGGAGGGCAACGAGTTCTGCGTGCTGGAGCCCAGGGAGATCTACCGGGACACCGGGCCGATCGCCGCCGTGGTGATCGACTGCGTGGATCCGCGGGCCATGGCCAGGTTCTGGGGCGAGGCGACGGACTGGACCCTGCACGAGGTGAGCGACGACCACGCGACGTTCCGCTCCGCCAAGGGCGACGGCCCGTATTTCGAGTTCCTCCGCACACCCGGCGTGAAGACCGTGCCGGACCGCGTCCATCTCGACCTGCTGCGGTACCCGAGTGACGATCAGGAGGCGGAGGTGACCCGGCTGCGGGCCCTCGGTGCCACCGACCTCGACGTCGGCCAGGGCGATGTCCCGTGGAGATGCCTGTCCGACCCGGAGGGCCACGAATTCTGCGTCCTGGCCCGCTCCTGACGCAGAACCCCGGTGTCGGCCCGGTGCGTGCGCCCAATCGGCATCCGGAGCGCGCACGGCTCGGGCACAATCGGGAGCCGTGCCCACACCTCCCGCTCCCTCCGTCCTGTACCCCGATGTCGCGACCCATGGCAGCCTCGCCGCAGCGCTCCGGGACACGGCGGACGGCCGTCTCGACGCCGTTCCCGTCAGTTCCCCGGACGGCACTCCGCTGATGCACGCGACTGTCGGCACCACCCTTCCGCATCGCGAGTCGTTGTGGGTCAGCGCACTGCCGTACGAACGGAAGTGGTCGATCCGCGGCACCGAGTCGTTTCAGCACCTGGCCCTCGTCGACGGCGACACGGACAACCTGGCGGAGGTCGTCGAAGCCGCCCGGGCCTGGCACGACGGGGCGTCGCTGGACGAGATCCGCCGGGCGGCCCCCTTCGTCCACCTGACCGGCCGGTTCGAGGTGCCCGACCGCGATCCCGCACGCCTGACGGAGTCCGAGTGGCAGCACCTGCGCCGCGAGGCGGACGAGCTGGAGGACCCGTGGCGGGGGCCGCAGCTGCTCCTGGCCGAGACGGCGTACGCCGAGCCGGCGCTGCGTGCCCTCTACCCGTTCAGGAGTCACTGGGTGCTGCGCTTCGCGACCGACACCCGCCCCAGCCTGATCGTCGTCGGACCGTCCCTGTTCGCGCACAACGACGGCACGTTCGGGGTGGGCCGGAGTTTCATGGACAGCGATCTGGGCCGGTTCGCCACAGCGCACGAGGCCGTGGCAGAGGCCGTCCGCCATCTGCCGTCCGGCCTCGGCCCGGTCGCGCTCGGCGGTTGACGTCACACGACGGACGCCCTCCCGCCCCACGCGCCGCGGGCGGAGCGCGACGCCCTACCCTCATCGCCATGACGGAGCCCGTGGCCAAGCCCCACCCGACCGAGAACGACCCCAGCGCGACCCGCCTGCTCGCCCTGTCCGACGGCATCTACGCCATCGCGATGACACTGCTCGTCATCGACGTGGCCGTCCCCGCGCACCTGGACGACGCCGGATTCCACAAGGCCCTCGGAGAGGCCCTGCCCAGCATCGGCGCCTTCGCGCTGAGTTTCTCCCTGCTCTCCGGGTTCTGGCGTGACCACCGGCGCATCCTCACCGCGCTGCCCACCGAGACGACCGTGGTCACGCGCCTGATACTGCTGGGTCTCGGCCTGGTCGCCCTGCTGCCCTTCCCCACCGGGCTGCTGGCCGAGTACGCCTCCCATCCCGAAGCCGTCGCCCTCTACGCGGGTGCCATGACCGCGATCCACGGGGTGCACGTGGCCCTGCTGCTGCTCACACAACGCCAGGTGCACCCCTCGCCCGAGTCACCGGCCGCGGTGGCCCGGCGCCGCTTCACCGCCCAACTCGCCACCAGCGCGCTGGTCTTCGCCCTGTCCATCCCGCTGGCCTACGTCAACACGACGGCGGCCATGTGTTTCTGGATCACCCTCGTGCCCACCCACTACCTCATCGGCCACTACTGGCACCGGCTCCCGCGACCGTGAGGCACCCGCGGTCTCAGTCGGCGATCATCCGGTTGCCCAGGTTCCCGAACCGACCGATGCGCTCGGTGTCGCGCTCACGCTGTCGTCGCACGACGTACCGGCCGGGCGCGATTCCCGTGCCGCCGTGCTCGGGGTGGATGAGGTAGGCGACCGCCGAGGTCTCGATCATGCCGAGGGCCAGGCCCATGGTGTCGCGGACGTTCGGGTTCCAACGGCAGGTGCCGGGGTCGGCGACCAGGGTGTGCGGATTGCCGCCGGCCGCGCTCCGCAGCAGCTCGATGCCCGCGGCGGGCACCTCCCGCCAGGCCGCGGTCAGCAGGGTGACCGCGCGGGCGACGAACGCGTACGGGACGACGATCAGGTCGCCCTGCGCCTGGAGGCCGTCGACGACAGGGATGGCGACCTCGCGCTCCAGGTGGTCGAGGACGTCGAGACCGGAGCGGCGGGTCAGGTCGGCGAGAGTTGTCGGGGCGGATGTGGTCACGGGCATGAACATGGGCATCACCTCGGGTACTTGAAGGAGTGCGGGCAGGGGTTCAGGTGCGGCGGGCGAGCCGCGCGTAGTGCTCGCCGGACAGGCCGTACGTCCAGCCCGCCGCCGCCACCGGGTCGTCGAAGTGCGCCGGCACGCTAAGTCCGTAGCGGCGGTGGCTGCCGTCGGGTTCGGTGGAGCCGTTGACGACGAGCAGGAGACGGGCCGGGCGGCGCCACAGCTCGCGCGGGACGTCGTAGAGGTGGAGTTCGGAACCGGGGTTGCCGGGGTCGCCGGCGGCGGCGATGTGCCGGAGCCGGGCCTGCGCGATGTAGGTGCCCCAGCCGATGCGTTCGATGGCGCTGCGGCGGACCTCTACGTTGCGTTCGGCGTGGATGCGCTCGACGGTCGGGTCGGTCACCACCCAGGTCGGGACATGGGTGCCGTGCAGGACATGGACCTGGGTGCCGTCGGCGAAGCGGACGGCGGGGCCTTCGTCCCGGTGCAGTCGTACTTCGCCGTACAGGGCGTCGGGGAGGGGCTCGGTGTGGATCTCGGTGGGGCGCTCCGCCATCACGCAGCGACCCCCGCCGGGCCACCACCAGCCGGTGGAGCGCGCCAACTCGGCGAGCAGGGCGAGCAGTTCGGCATCGGGGCGGCGGTACGCGGCCAGGCCGAGACGGGCGTACACCTCGTAGTGGCCGATCCAGTGGGCGTCGTGCTGCCCGTACCAGGTCATGCCGTCCGTGCCGCCCGTCGTGGGCATCAACTCGGCGCGTATGGGGGCGCGTACGCAGTTGTGCAGGGTGGTGTGCAGCGCGTCGTGGGCGACGATGTCGACGACACGCGACGCGGACGCCCCTGCGGCCAGGGCCCGTTCGGCGGTGATGGGGAACGGCGGCCACAGGGAGTTCCAGGTCGCGGCATGGCCGATGGCGTGGTCGAGACTGTGGCGCAGGTCCTGCACGAGGTTGGCCAGTAGCGCCGCCACCGGCCAGTCCTCCGGATACCGGGGCAGGTTGGCGCCCTGGAAGCGGACGGGTGGGAAGGTGTGCGGGTCGTCGTGGACGAGCGACAGGGCCGCGGCGGGCGAGGGCGCCCAGACGAACTCCGGGGCCGGGGCGTCGATCAGTCGGTACAGGGCGGCGACGGCCGCTTCGGCCGCGGGCCGGTCGGCGGGACGCGCCGCCAGACCGTGTGCTCGCCATTCGTCGCTCAGCCGTTGGACCGACGCGACACGGTGGGCTCCCTCATGGAGAGCTGACACAGGGGTCACCGGAGGACTTCGAGGTCCGCCTTTCGAATCATCATGCCGGGGATCGTGACAGCAACGGCAGCGGAGCGCAACCGGATTGTCCGCCCGCGCGCTGGAACCGCTCCGGGCTTGACCTGGAGCGCGCTCCAGGTTTTACCGTGGTGTTCATGACCAGCGGACAGCCCCTGAAGTCCCGCCCGTCGGACCGGGAACCCACCCTGACCATCGCCCAGGTCGCCGAGCGCACCGGACTCTCGCACGACACGTTGCGCTACTACGAGAAGGCCGGCCTGATCGAGCGGGTCGGCCGGAGCACCGGCAACCAACGGCGGTATCAGACAGCGGACTTGGCCTGGCTGGAGTTTCTGCTGCGACTGCGCGAGACGGGTATGTCGATCGCCGACATGCAGCGGTTCGCCGCGCTCCGGGCGGCGGGGAACGTCACGGTCCCCGACCGGCTGGCGATGCTCCGCGAGCACCGCGCCGAACTCGCCGACCGCATACGGGCGTTGCGCCGCAACGCGACCGTACTGGACAACAAGATCGACCACTACGAACAGCTGCTCCTCGACGAGTTCGAGCACGAGCACGAGCAGCTGGGAACGGACGAGACGACATGAGCGCGAGCACCACCCGTGAAGAGCGGTTCAGCCACGGCCTGGAGGTCCTGAAGCGGGTCGACGGCGAGGCCGGGCAGCGGGTCGTCGACTCGCTCGCCGACATCAACCCCGAACTGGGCCACCAGGTCGTCGCCTGGGCCTTCGGCGAGATCTACGACCGTCCCGGACTCGCCCCGCGCGACCGCCAGTTGGTGACGCTGGGCATGCTCACCGCGCTCGGCGGCTGCGAGGCCCAGCTCGATGTTCATGTGAACGCCGCGCTGAACGTGGGCCTCACGCCCGAGCAGATCGTCGAGGCCCTGACGCACTCCGCGGTGTACTGCGGCATCCCCAAGGCCCTGAACGCGACCTTCGCGGCGAAGAAGGTCTTCGCCGAGCGTGGGCTGCTGCCACTGGGACAGCAGCCCACGCCGGACGCAGCGGACGCGGAAGCTACCTCTGCCTGATCCTGAGGAACGTGACGGAGTTCGCCGGGAAGGTGTAACTGAACTTGTCGGCAACGCCGTTGAGGGTGGACACGACCGGCGCGACCGCCGTGGCCGTCTCACTGTTCACCGCGTCGGGCGCGGCGGCCAGCGTGGTCACCTTCGCCTTGGACGCGACCTTCACGCCGCCCAGGTCGATCGCCGTACGGGCCGCCGAGGACTGGGCGTTGACGACCTTGACGATGAGGTCACCGGTCTTCGTGTCCAAGGTGGCGACCTGGCGGAACGGCTCGGCAGGCTTGTCGTCGGTGAAGCCGCCCCACTCCTGCCCGTCGAGGTACAGGGTGACCTGACGGCCCCGCACCTTGATGTCGACGTCGTAGGCGCGGCCCGTCTCGATGGTCCCCGGCTTGGCGATCAGCGTCGACTTACCGCCGTCCACGGCCTGTTCGACGGCGGTCTGGGTGTTGTTCCAGCCGCCCAGGTTCCACCAGTAGTAGTTGCCGGTGTCCTTGACGCCGAACGCGACCAGGAAGCCTTCTTTCCCTGCCTTCTTCGTCGCCTTCACATGCAGGTCGTAGTCGTGCCAGGCCGGGTCGCCGGCCGACACCATGGTGTTCTCGGCGGCGGTGTCGGTCTGGACGTACTGCCCGTCCTGAAGGCTCCAACTCCCGCCTCCCGTATGGGTCCACTGAGCCGCGTCACCGGAGAAGTCGTCGGAGAGCAGCGCCGAACCGTCCGCCGCCGTCACCTTCACATCGTCGTACGCCGCGCTCGTCGCCCAGGTCGACAGACCGACCGCGCCGGAGATCGGGGCGACAAGTGACGGTGTGCCGGTGGCCGTCGACGGCACCACCCGGCTGCCGACGTTGTTCATGAACAGCTTCTGGACCTCGTAGTTGGCCGAGCCCCAGGAGGCGTGGTTGTTGAACCACACCAGGTCGGGGCGCCACTGTACGTAGTCCTCGTTGGCGAACAGCGGGGCGTACGAGGCGAGTTTGACGACGTCCGCGTTGCGTTCCAGGCCGGTCATGTAGGCGGCCTCGGCGAGGCCGTTCTTGAACGCGTTGCCGCCGGAGGCGTATTCGCCGAGGAAGACCTTCGGGCCGGTGCGGTCGTAGGAGTCGTAGCGGTTGTTGTTCTGCAGGAACCACTGCGGGCTGTTGTAGTAGTGCTCGTCGACCATGTCGACATGCGCGTCCTTGTTGAGCTGCCAGGCCGTGTCGAAGGTCGAACCGCTGTCGTCCGGGCCCGCGTTGGAGATCACGGTCATGTACGGGTACTTGGCCTCGATCGCCGTACGGAACTGCGTGAAGCGGGCGAAGAACTCGGCGGGGAGGTTCTCCTCGTTGCCGACCTCGATGTGGGTGAGGTGGAAGGGCTTGGGGTGGCCCATCTCGGCGCGCAGCCTGCCCCACTTCGACGTCACCGGTCCGTTGGCGAACTCGACGAGATCCAGGGTGTCCTGGATGTGCCGCTCAAGCAGCGCGGGGTCGTCGACGGCCTTGTTCTGGCCGCAGCCGGTCACCAGGGCCGGTACGACGGGCAGCGGCATCGCGCCGATGTCCTCGGCGAGGCGGAAGTACTCGTAGTAGCCGAGGCCGTAACTCTGGTTGTAACCCCAGAAGTTGGAGTTCACGGCGCGTGTCTCGACCGGGCCGACGGTGTCCTTCCACTGGTACGAGCGCTTGCGCTGGTAGCCGGAGGCCGCGCTGTAGTCGTCCATGGAACCGGTGTTGACCAGGCAGCCGCCCGGGAAGCGCACGAAGCCGGGGTGCAGGGCGGCGATCTTCTCGGCGAGGTCCTTGCGCAGGCCGTTCGGCTCGTGCTTGTAGGTGTCGCGGGGGAAGAGGGAGACCATGTCGAGGGCGGTCGCATCCGAGGAGGCGACGGTGAGGCGGCCCGTGGTGCTGGTGCGGGTCGCGGTGAACGTGGCCTTGTACTTGGCCCAGCCGTTCTTCCGCACGGCGACCTGGTGGGCGGTCGCCAGAGTGCCGCCGGTGTCCTGGAGGCTCACATTGAGGGTGGTGCCGCTGTCGGCGCGGGCCCACACCGAGAAGTCGTACTTCTTGCCGTCCTCGACCGGGATGCCGGTGTTGTAGCCGGCGTCGGTGACGGACGAACCGGCCGCCAGGGAGAGATAGTTGCGGTTGGTCTCGTTGAGGCGGCCGGCGTCGTTCACCACCTGGGCCGTACCGGTGACAGTCCAACCGGTCAGCGGGGTGTACGACTTGTTGTCGTCGGTGGAGTACTCGAAGGACCGGTTCTGGACGAGTTCGGCGTACAGACCGCCGTCGGCCGCGCGGTTGATGTCCTCGAAGAAGACCCCGTACATCGTCTTGTCGATCCTGGCGCCCTGTGTGCCCGGGTCGACGGTGATCGCGTAGTCGGTGACGTCGGCGGCGCGGGCGGGGACCGGGACGACGGCCGTCGCCAGCAGGAAAGCGCTTGCCCCTAAGGCAAGTCTCAGGCGGGTGCGGCTGGTGCGTGACATGGATACTCCGCGGCTCGTATCGGATCGTGCGCGATGCCCGAATACATCGTTCGAAATATCAGACATCGGTCAGCACTTCGAACGGCAAGATAGGCAAGGGTCGTGAGCACGTCAATGGGACCGGCGCGAGCGGGGACGTAGGGTCGTGGGCATGTCCGCGCTCTTGCCGTACCTCGCCCTGCTCGGCTTTCTGGCCGCCACGCTGGGGTTCTTCACCTGGCTCGCCCGGCGGATCCGCCGCCGCGGCACCGCCGGGGGTGGCATGAGCGGTGCGCTGGCCGCGTACGAGGAGGCCTTCCGGGCCACGAGTCACGCGTCGCACTACGAGATCCGGGCGCAGGCCGAGCGCAAGGCGCCCACGGACTCGCCGGACGGGTGGCGTCGACGGCGCAGGAAGGGGTGACGGTGGGCGAGTTCCGGCCGGTACCGGATGTGCTGGCGTATCTGTCGGGGAGTTGGCGGGTGCGGCGGTCGGTGCGGGATCTGACGAGCGGGGACGAGGGCGACTTCTCGGGTACGACCGTCTTCGGCGCGCTGGCCGAAGGGGGCCTGCTGCACGCCGAGTCGGGCACCTTCACCTGGCGGGGCGTGGCCCGTCCCGCCGAGCGGACGCTGCGGTTCCTGCCGGGCACGGCGCCCGGTACGGCCGATGTGCGCTTCGGTGACGGAAGGCCCTTCCACGAGCTGGATCTGACGTCGGGACGGTATGTCGCCGACCACCCCTGCTCGGCGGACTTGTACCGGGGCGAGTTCACGGCCCTGGACGCGGATCGGTGGCGGACCGTGTGGCGGGTCGGCGGACCCGCGAAGGACCTGGTGCTCAGCACGGACTACGTGCGCGCGGACTGAACTCGGGCCCCTTTCCCCCGAGTTGACCGGTGACTCACACCGGCCAGGGCCTGTCCGGCGGATCAGGTCGCAGGAAATCGGCGGTGCCTGATCGGCGCCGGTGAGCGGGGCGTGGTGCGTGGTGCGTGCAACTGCAAGGCGGAGGAGGGCGGCGACGCGATGGGGTCCCCCACGCCCCGCGTCTGCGACAGGATCCGCCGGACAGGTCCTAAGCGCGCCTCGACTGAACCGCCGCTCCGTCGAAGCGCAGGTTCCAGCGGCCCGCGCTGCCTGTGACGGTGGTGGTCGACAGGGGGCGCACGTCGAGGTTCCAGTAGGTCGAGGGCGGGGCCTTGAGGGCGTAGACCAACGCGGCCCGGATGACGGAGGGTTCGGCGACGGCGACTATCCAGCCGCCGTCCTCGGCGGGCCGGGTGTCCAGCCAGCCGCCCACCCGGGAGATGAAGGAGAGCAGCGACTCGCCGCCGTGCGGGGTGGAGCGCGGGTCGGCGAGCCAGGCGTCCACCAGTGCCGGTTCGCGGGCCATCGCCTCGCCGAGCGTCAGCCCGCGCCAGCGGCCCATGTCGCAGTCCCGTAGGGCGAGTTGCACCAGCGGGGTGTAGCCGAGACCGTCGCCGGTGGTACGGCTGCGCGGGGTCGGCGAACAGTAGCGCAGCTCCGCCGCCGCCAACGGCAGCAGTACCGGGGCGGCGCGCTGCACCTCGTCCCAGCCCGCCTGGTCCAGCGGCCGGTCGTCCTCGAAGCGCTCCGCGAGCAGCGGGGAGCTGCGCGCGGCGGCGACGAACGTGACCCGAAGTTGCATGCGGCGATCGTGATCCCGCTGAAGTGCGCAGGTCAAGGGGGACCGGATGAGCGTTACTCAGGGTTGGCGAAACCTTACTTCGCAGTCAGGACCAGGCGGACAAGTCACTCGAAATAGAGGGCCATCCACTGGTCGGGCTGCGCCAACGGCTTGAACCCGACCTTCTCGTACACCCCGTGGGCGTCGTGCGTGGCGAGCAGGATCCGGCGCAGTCCGAACGGCCGCAGTTCCTCGCGTACGGCTCCGACGAACGCGGTACCGATGCCCTTGCCGCGCGCCGACGGATCCACGTACACGTCGCACAGCCACGCGAACAACGCCCCGTCGGTCACCACGCGCGCGTACGCCACCTGCTCCCCCGAAGCCGTGTCGTACACCCCGTAGTTCCGCGAGGACTCGACCGCGCGCTCGTGCTGCTCGCGGGGCCGACCCTTCGCCCAGTAGGCGTCGGTGGACAGCCAGCGGTAGGTGCGGTCGAGGTCGACGCGGGCGGTGTCGGCGGAGAACTCATAGCCGTCGGGGAGGCTCGGGATGTCGTTCATGGCGGGAGAATCGCAGGCCAGGAGTGCGGGCGTCGAGTGGTTTTCCCCTGCGGCCCGTTGGGGGCTGGGCGCGCAGTTCCCCGCGCCCCTTCCGGGGCGCGGTTCCCGCACCCGAGTTCGCCGGGCCCGCTCAGCGGACCTCGTCGTAAGCCGCCCTCAGCCGCCGTACGCCCTCCACGATCTCCCCCGTCCCCGCGACCGCCGCGAAGCTCAGCCGGACGTGGGCGGCCGGGGGTTCGGCGCTGAAGTAGGGGCGGCCCGGGGTGAGGGAGACGCCTGCGCGGAGGGCCGCGGTGGTCAGGGACTGCTCCTCCGTGCCGGCGGGGAGGCGGAGCCAGAGGTGGTAGCCGCCGGAGGGGATGTGCGGGAGGGAGAAGTCGGGGAGTTCGAGGTGCAGGGCCGCCGTCATCGTGTCCCGGCGGGTCTTCAACTCGGCCGAGATGGCGCGGAGATGGCGTGGCCAGGCCGGTGAGCCGACGAGTTCGAGGGCCGCTTCCTGGAGCGGGCGGGGGACGAAGAAGGTGTCGACGACCTGGATGGCGCGCAGGCGTTCCAGTACTGGTCCGTGCGCGGCGAGTGCGCTGACCCGGAAGCTGGGCGAGGTGGCCTTGGTGAGCGAGCCGACGTGGACGACGACTCCGTCGGGGTCGTCGGCGGCCAGCGGGGGCGGCAGCGGTCCTGCGTCCTCGTGCACCAGCCGACGTACGAAGTCGTCCTCGATGACGAAGGCGCCCGCGTCGCGGGCGATGCGCAGGATCTCCGGGCGGCGGTCGGGGGCCAGGACGGCGCCGGTCGGGTTCTGGAAGAGGGGCTGGCAGACGAACACCCGGGCGCCGGTCGCGTGGAACGCGTCGGCGAGCAGGGCGGGACGCACCCCGTCCGCGTCGACCGGCACGGGAACCGGGCGCAA
>NZ_JAWOAI010000271.1:0-13230 GCF_033194735.1 Streptomyces sp. W16 | reverse complement strand
CCGCCCGCAAGGCGTCCAAGGTCGACTTCATCGTCGTGATGAACACCGACGGGATCCGCTACACCCACCCCAAGCCGGACCGCATCGGCAAGAAGTTCGTCGGGGACATCGCGCCCGCGCTGGCCGGGCACGTCGTCACCGAGGAGATCACCGGCACCATCGGGCCGCTGGTACAGGCCGTGGTGCCGATCGACGGCCCCGGCGGCAAGGTTGTCGGGCTGGTGTCGGCCGGGGTGACGAAGGCGAACGTCGGCGGTGCCGCCGACCAGCAGCTGCCGCTCCTGCTGATCGCCGCGGGTGTGGCGCTCGCCCTCGCCCTCGGCGGCACGGCCCTGGTCACCAGACGCCTCCAGCACCAGACCCATGGCCTGGGCCCGCACGAGATGACCCGGATGTACGAGCACCACGACGCGGTGCTGCACGCCGTGCGCGAGGGCGTGATCATCGTCAGCGGCGAGGGCCGGCTGCTGCTCGCCAACGACGAGGCACGCCAGCTGCTCGACCTCCCCGAGAACGGCGAGGGACGCCTGGTCCTCGACCTCGGGCTCGACGCCGACATGACCGCGCTGCTCGCCTCCGCGCGGGTCGCGACGGACGAGGTGAACCGGGTCGGCGGCCGGCTCCTCGCCGTCAACCAGCGCCCCACCGACCTGGAGGGCGGCCCGCCCGGCAGCGTCACCACGCTGCGCGACTCCACCGAACTGCGCGCCCTCTCCGGCCGCGCCGAGGTCGCCCGCGAACGCCTCAACATGCTCTACGACGCCGGAGTGGGCATCGGCACCAGCCTGGACGTCACCCGCACCGCCGAGGAACTCGCCGAACTGGCCGTCCCCCGCTTCGCGGACTTCGTCACGGTCGACCTCTACGACGCCGTCCTGAGCGGCGAGGAACCCCAGCCCGGGACCGAGCTGCGGCGCACGGCGTACAGCGGGGTCCGGGACGACGCGCCGCTGTACCCGGTCGGCAAGCAGATCCAGTTCGTGGAGTCCGCCCCGCAGGCACGCAGCCTCGACACCGGCGACGCCGTCGTCGAACCCCGGCTCGGCCAGGCCCCAGGCTGGCTCACCCAGGATCCGGAGCGCACCGCGCAGGTCGTGGAGTACGGCATCCACTCACTGATCACCGTGCCGCTGCGGGCCGGGGCCCTGATCCTGGGCGTGGTCAACTTCTGGCGCTCCGACAAGCCCGAGCCCTTCGACACCGAGGAGCTGGCCCTCGCCGAGGAGCTCGTCGCCCGCGCCGCCGTGTCCATCGACAACTCCCGCCGCTACACCCGCGAGCACGGCATGGCGGTGACCCTCCAGCGCAGCCTGCTGCCCCGCCGCCTCCCCGAGCAGACCGCGCTCGACGTCGCCTACCGCTATCTGCCGGCGAAGGCCGGGGTCGGCGGCGACTGGTTCGACGTCCTGCCCCTGTCCGGCGCCCGGGTCGCGCTGGTCGTGGGCGATGTCGTCGGCCACGGCCTGCACGCGGCGGCCACCATGGGACGGCTGCGCACCGCGGTCCTCAACTTCTCCGCGCTGGACCTGCCTCCGGACGAACTCCTCGGTCTGCTGGACGAGTTGGTCGGCCGGATCGACCAGGACGAGACGACGGAGGACAGCGGCGCCCCGGTCACCGGCGCGACCTGCCTGTACGCCATCTACGACCCGGTGACCCTGCGCTGCACCGTCGCCCGCGCCGGCCATCCACCCCCGGCGCTGATCAGCCCGGACGGCACCGTCGAGTTCCCCGACGTCCCCGCCGGACCACCGCTCGGCCTCGGCGGACTCCCTTTCGAGACCGCCGAGTTGAAGCTCGCCGAGGGCAGCCGGCTGGTCCTCTACACGGACGGGCTGGTCGAGGACCGGGAACGGGACATCGACGTGGGCCTGGAGATGCTGCGCACGGCACTCACCCGGGCCGGCGACTCGCCCGAGGACACCTGCCGGGCCGTCCTCGACTCGGAGTTGTCGGTACGGCCGAGCGACGACATCGCCCTGATCGTCGCCCGCACCCGCGCCCTCGGCGCCGACCGGATCGCCGAATGGCGGATACCGTCCGACCCCGCCGCCGTCTCCGACATGCGCGCCTCGGTCACCCGCCAACTGACCCACTGGGGCCTGGACGAGCTGACGTTCACCACCGAACTCATCCTCAGCGAACTGGTCACCAACGCGATCCGCTACGGCAACGACCCCGTCCGCGTCCGCCTGCTGCGCGACCGCACCCTGATCTGCGAGGTCTACGACGGCAGCACCACATCGCCGCATCTGAGGTACGCGGCGATGACGGACGAGGGCGGCCGGGGCCTGTTCCTGGTGGCCCAGCTCTCCGAACGCTGGGGCACCCGCTACACCCCGGCGGGCAAGGTCATCTGGGCCGAACAGGCGCTGTGAGTCCTAGACTTCGCCGAGAATCGGCGCCATTACGTCGAAATCGTTCACGAAGACGGCGATGAGCAACGGCTCACCCGCCGCGTCGTACTCCAGGATCCGGGACGAGGGGTTGACCGCCAGCGCCTCGCGCCACCAGGTGGGTTCGCGTGTCCCGGTGCGGCGCAGCTCGGCCGGCAGGGCAACCTCGGTTCCGCGCGGCGCGGGCGTCCATGTCAACAGACCGTCCGCGTCCTTTGCGAGCCGTCCAGGTCGCCAACGGCCGTCCCGCCCGGGCCACTTCAGCATGCAGACGGGTCCTCGTCCGGACGTCACGGCCCGGCGCAGTCGCAGCCTGCGCGTGATCCGGTCGGTGACGAAGCCGCCCAGCACGAGGACCACCAGTGCTACCACCATGCGCACATCCAACCAGGCCGCACGCGGCGCCCGCACCGACTGCGGGCGCCACCACGACCCCTACTCGTCGATCGCCGCCCCGAACCGGGCCGCCTTCGCCGCGCCGCCCAGGTCCGCCGCGCCGTACAGCGAAGAGCCGTCCGCGAGCAGGCCGTTGGGGCCGGCGGGCAGCAACCACACATAGCCGTCACCGGAGTTCTCGCCCGGTGCGGAGGCGACGAGTTCGGCGCGGCCGTCCCGGTTCGTGTCGGCGAGGCGGACCTGGGAGCCCCAGGCGTCGTCGGCCTCGGCGGTGCCGGGGATGTTCGCGGTGTTCTGGTCGAAGGACTGGGCGCCGGTCGCGGTCACACCGTCGCGCGAACCGCGCAACAGCCATACCGCGCCCGCGTCCTGGACGGTGCCGATGTCCTCGCCGGGCGCTCCGACGGCCACGTCCGCGTAGCCGTCGCCGTCCACGTCGCCGACGGACAGGTCGTTGCCCCAGGCGTCGCCGTGCTCCGAAGTGCCGGGCACGCCCGGGGAGTTCTGCGACCACCAGTCCGCGGGACTGGCGGGGCCTTCCGAACTGCCGTAGTAGACACCGATCTTGCCGCCGTCGTCACCCTCGGCCTTGTCGTCGGCGCTACTGCGCTGGCCGAGCACCAGGTCGTCGTAGCCGTCGTGGTTGATGTCGCCGGAGGCGGTGCCGAGGCCGCCGTTGAGGTCCTGACGGTACGTCAGCGAGGTTTCGCCGCCCGCGTAGAGGGCCGACCAGCCCTGCTGGTAGTCGTCGTCGGGGCTGTACCCGGAGATGACTAGGTCGGCGAAGCCGTTGCGGTCGTAGTCGCCGGTGGTGAGGTAGGCGGGCTGGAGGCGGTGGCCGCCGGGGTGGGTGGTCGTGTTCAGGGCGCCCATCGTGTGCAGGATGCCGGTGTGGTAGGTGAAGATCTGGGCGCCGTTGTCGTCGAGTACGGCCATCTCGTCGGTGTCGGTCGCCCCGGTGAAGCGGGCCGCCGCCACGGACTGGCCGAACCGGGCGCCGGCGGCGGGCTCGGCGGAGGTGAAGGAGTCGTTCATCTCGGCGCCGAGGCCCGCCTTGGAGCCGTAGAGGACGGTGACGCGGCCCGCGTCCTCGACGGTGCCCTCGTCCTCGCCGGGTGCGCCGACGATCGCGTCGTCGTAGCCGTCGCCGTCCACGTCACCGGTGGCGATCGCCTGGCCGAAGGAGTCGTAGGTCTCCGAGGTGCCGGGGACGCCGGGCGTGGACTGGCTGATGACGGCCGCCCGGCCCTTGGGGACGGTGTTGTTGGTGGCGATGCCGTTCGGGGCGCCGTACTGCACGGTGACGTATCCGGCGCCCTCCTTGCCGTCGACGGTGCCCGACGGGGCGCCGATCAGGACGTCGTCGTAGCCGTCCCCGTTGAAGTCGCTGTTGCGGTCGACGGCGCTGGTGCCGCCCGGGACGCCCGCGTAGCTGGCCGGTGCGGCGACGATGCCGGCGCCGGCCAGGAGCAGGAAGGTCGCGGACGCGACTGCGGCGGAGACCTTCTTGCGTGACACGTTCGTCATGATGTGTTCCCCCGTGGGTCAAATCTGTTGCGGTCAACGGGTTCGACACGAGACATGACGCGGGAGTTGTGGTGCCTCGGTGTGCTGTGACACCTCGGTGACGATTGTTGCGCGCCCCAGACGAACGCAGCCGGATCAGCCCAGGGCCCGGTCCAGGTTGAACGCGGCGCTGATCAGGGCGAGATGGGTGAACGCCTGGGGGAAGTTGCCCTGTTGCTCGCCGGTGCGGCCGATCTCCTCGGCGTACAGGCCGAGATGGTTGGCGTAGGTGAGCATCTTCTCGAAGGCGAGGCGGGCCTCGTCGACGCGGCCGGCCCGGACCAGGGCCTCGACGTACCAGAAGGAGCAGATGGAGAACGTGCCCTCGTCGCCGCGCAGTCCGTCGGGGCTGGCCTGCGGGTTGTAGCGGTAGACGAGGGAGTCGGAGACCAGTTCCTCGGTCAACGCGTCCAGTGTGGAGAGCCACTTGGGGTCGGTGGGCGCGATGAACTTCGCCAGCGGCATCATCAGCAGCGCGGCGTCGAGCACGTCGCTGCCCTCGTACTGGACGAATGCCTGGCGGGTCTCGGACCAGCCGCGGTCCATGATGCGGCGGTAGATGGTGTCGCGGCAGCCGCCCCAGTACGGCAGGTTGGCGGGCAGGCCGCGGCGGTTGGCGAGGCGGATCGCACGCTCGATCGCCACCCAGCACATCAGGCGTGAGTAGAGGAAGTTCTTGCGGCCGCCGCGGGTCTCCCAGACGCCCTCGTCGGGCTGGTCCCAGTTGACGCAGACCCAGTCGACCAGGGCGCACACGTCGTCCCACTGGGCGCTGGAGATGGGCTCGGCCCATTTGTCGTAGAGGTAGATGGAGTCGATCAGGGCGCCGTAGATGTCGAGTTGGAGCTGGTCGGCGGCGGCGTTGCCGACGCGGACCGGGGCGGATTTCTGGTGGCCTTCGAGGTGGGGGAGTTCGCGTTCGGTGAGTTCGGTGCGGCCGTCGATGCCGTACATGATCTGCAGCGGGCCGGAGGGGTTGCCGTCACCGGGGCTGATGTAGCGGCTCACGAAGTTCATGAACGCCTTGGCCTCGCCGGTGAAGCCGAGGCGCAGCAGCGCGTAGACGCAGAAGGCGGCGTCGCGGATCCAGACGTAGCGGTAGTCCCAGTTGCGCTCGCCGCCGAGCTGTTCGGGGAGGCTGGTGGTGGGGGCGGCGACGATCGCGCCGGTGGGGGCGTAGGTGAGCAGCTTGAGGGTGAGGGCGGAGCGGTGGACCATCTCGCGCCAGCGGCCCCGGTAGCGGGACTGGGAGAGCCAGCGCCGCCAGTAGGCGACGGTCGTGTTGAACTCGTCCTCGGCCTCCGTGCGTGCGCAGTTCCGGGGCGTGACCTCGCCGTCGACCTGGTCGAGGGCGAACACCTCCGACTCGCCCTCGTCGAGTTTGAAGTCGGCCCATACGTCGACCTCGTCGCACTCCAGGGGGACGGTGGCGGTCAGTGCGAGGGATTTCTCGGCGGACTCGAAGAGGGCCACGTCACCGAGCATCCGCGCGGTGTGCGGGCTGGCGCCGTAGTCGAACCTGGGCGCGACCTTGATCCGGAACGGGACCGAGCCGCGCACGCACACCACGCGGCGGATCAGGCGGTGCCGGGCCGACTCGTCCGACTCCCCGGTCACCGGCATGAAGTCCTGGACCTCGCCGACGCCGTCCTCGGTGAAGAACCGGGTGATCAGGACGTTGGTGTCGGGGAAGTAGAACTGCTTGGTGCGGGCGGGCACGGCCGCGGCGAGCTCGAAGGAGCCGCCGCGCTCCGCGTCGAGGATCGCGGCGAAGACGCTGGGGGCGTCGAAGGACGGGCAGCAGTACCAGTCGATCGTGCCGTTGGTGCCCACCAGGGCCACGCTCCGCAGATCGCCGATCAGTCCGTGCTCGGCGATGGGCAGATATCCGGGTCCGGTGGGGGTGTCCTGGTGGGGCGGGGTCTCGACCATCGCGGCAGCCTCCCTGGTTCGGGCCCGCGCGGGCCGGTTCCAAGCTTAGGTTCACGTTCTCGTTCGGCCACTCTTCCGGATGCACACTGGGGTCGGGCGAGGAATCGTGGGAGTGGGACCCACGGCACTCACCCGGTCTCAGGCGAGGAGGCACCATGTCGACAGCACAGCCCGAGGATCGCGCCACCCCGGACGCCCTGCTGCACACCCGCACCGGTACCGAGGTGACCCCGGAGGACGTGGTCCTGGCGGCCGGCCGGGACATCACTCCGAAGAACCTGGAGTGGGCCCGGCGGAAGATCGAGGTGGAGGGGGCGGCGGCGCTGGACAAGCTGCTTCCCTAGCCCTCGCGTGGGCATTCCGGCTACCGATTGGCCGTCTCGCCGGCACCTGGTTACCCGTTCACCCTTTCGGAGAAGGCGCTCCGGCTGACAGACTCCGGAGGTGCCCGACTTCGACATGCTTGTCATCGGTTCAGGACCGGGTGGCCAGAAGGCCGCCATCGCCGCGGCCAAGCTCGGCCGCCGGGTCGCCGTCGTCGACCGCCCGAACATGGTCGGCGGCGTCTCCATCCACACCGGAACCATCCCCTCCAAAACCCTGCGCGAGGCGGTGCTGTACCTCACCGGCCTCACCCAGCGCGATCTGTACGGGCAGAGTTATCGCCTGAAGGACGACATCACCGTCGGCGACCTCACCGCGCGGACGCAGCACGTGGTCAGCCGTGAAGTGGACGTCATCCGCAACCAGTTGTCCCGCAACCAGGTCTCCCTGTTCGCCGGCACTGGCCGCTTCGTCGACCCGCACACCATCGCCCTGACCGAAGTCACCGGTCACGAGCGGCTGTTGACCGCGGAGAACATCGTCATCGCCACCGGTACGCGTCCCGCGCGGCCGGACACCGTCGAGTTCGACGGGCAGACCATCATGGACTCGGACAACGTCCTGGACCTGCCCAAGGTCCCCCGGTCCATGGTCATCGTCGGGGCCGGTGTCATCGGCATGGAGTACGCCTCCATGTTCGCCGCGCTCGGCAGCAAGATCACCGTGGTGGAGAAGCGCGCCGGCATGCTCGACTTCTGCGACCTGGAGGTCATCGAGTCGCTCAAGTATCACCTGCGGGACCTCGCCGTGACCTTCCGCTTCGGGGAGACCGTGGCCGCCGTCGAGCGGCACACCAACGGCACGCTGACCGTCCTGGAGAGCGGCAAGAAGATCCCGGCCGACGCCGTGATGTACTCCGCGGGACGGCAGGGCCTGACCGACGAACTCGACCTGGACAAGGCCGGGTTGTCCGCCGACCGGCGCGGCCGGATCGACGTCGACGAGAACTTCCGCACCACGGTGCCGCACATCTACGCCGTCGGGGACGTCATCGGCTTCCCGGCGCTCGCGGCGACCTCGATGGAGCAGGGCCGTACGGCCGCGTACCACGCCTGTGGTGAGCCGGTGCACCGGATCGACGACCGTCAGCCGATCGGCATCTACACCATTCCGGAGATCAGCTTCATCGGGAAGACCGAGGACCAACTCACCGAGGAGTGCGTGCCGTTCGAGGTCGGTATCTCCCGCTACCGCGAACTCGCGCGCGGCCAGATCATCGGCGACTCGCACGGCATGCTGAAGCTGCTGGTCTCCCCCACCGACCGCACCCTGCTCGGCGTGCACTGCTTCGGCACCGGCGCGACGGAGCTCATTCACATCGGCCAGTCGGTCATGGGGTGCGGCGGAACGGTCGACTATCTCGTGGACGCGGTCTTCAACTACCCGACGCTGGCCGAGTCCTACAAGGTCGCCGCCCTCGACGCCACGAACAAACTGCGGCAGATCGACCGACTCGGCGACTGACCGTTCACAGGAGATTACTCGCTGGTCAATCTTGAAAGGTCAAGAGGTACGGCTATCATCACACCCACACACGGTGTGACCGTCCGCCGACGCAGCGGTTAAGCGGTATCCGCCATTCCCTATCTGTTGTTCCGACCGGTCACCGACCCGAGGCCACCCCTCTCCGGATCCGGGGCCGGTCCGCTCAACTCCGCACGTCGTGCAAGACGGAAAGCAGCGCATCCATGAGCAACAACAGGGGCAGAGGGCTGCAGGCCAACGCCCTCGGCACGTTTGACACCGTGGTGATGGCCGTGGCGGGCAGCGCCCCGGCGTACTCGCTGGCCGCGACCACCGCGGTCCTGGTCGGCGCGGTGGGGCTGGCCAGTCCGGCGGCCCTCCTCTACTGCGCGATACCCATGCTGGGCATCGCGCTGGCCTTCAGCTATCTCGGCCGTATCGACGTGAACGCGGGCGCCAGTTACTCCTGGGTCGGGCGCACCCTGCATCCCTTCCTGGGCTTCATCAGCGGCTGGGCGCTGGTGATCTCCGCGACCATCTTCATGGTCGCCGGGTCACTGCCCGCCGGATCGATGACCCTGTCCCTCTTCGATCAAAGCCTCGCGGACAACACCGCGTTGTCGACCGTCGTCGGCGCCGCCTGGTTCGTGATCATGCTGCTCGTGGTCCTCGGCGGCGCCCGCCTCACGGTCCGGGCCCAGCTCGTCATGTCCGGTGTGGAGCTGGGGATCCTGGCGCTGTTCGCGGTGTTCGCCCTCGTGCACACCGACAACGCCCGCGTCTTCGACTGGTCCTGGCTGGGCTTCAGTCACTTCGACGGGGTGTCCGGCTTCGCGTCGGGCGCGCTCATCGCCGCCTTCTACTACTGGGGCTGGGACGTCACCAGCAATCTCAGCGAGGAGACCCGCAACAGCCGTCGTACGACCGGACTCGCGGGCCTGATCGGCGTCGGCATCGTGTTCCTGCTCTTCGAGGTGTTCACCATCGCGGTGAACGTCATCCTGTCCTCGCGGCAGATCGAGAGCAACGACGCCAACGTGCTGGCCGTGCTCGGCGACGAGATCTGGCCCGGCTGGGGCGGCAAGCTGCTGATCGTGTCGGTGATGCTGTCCACCATCGCCACCCTGGAGACCACGCTCATCCAGGTCACGCGGTCGCTGTTCGCGATGGGCCGCGACCGTACGATGCCGGCCGCGCTGGGCCGGGTGCACCGCACCTGGAACACGCCCTGGGTGGCGATCGTGGTGGTCGGCGGGGTGGCGCTGGCGATGTTCATCGCCTCCAACGCGCTCGGTTCGGTGGGCGAGATCCTCGCCGACGCGATCTCGGCGATCGGCCTGCAGATCGCCGTGTACTACGGCCTGGCGGGCCTCGCGGTGGTCGTGGCGTATCGCAAGATGCTGTTCAAGTCGGCGGGGAACTTCCTCTTCGGCGGGCTGTGGCCGCTGTTCGGCGCCCTGTTCATGTTCTGGATCTTCGTCGAGTCGCTGAGCAGTCTGAGCACCGCCGCGATCGTCATCGGCATCGGCGGACTGGCCGTGGGCGTGATCCCGATGCTCTGGTACTGGAGGCAGGGCAGCGACTACTACCGGCCCTCGCGGCTCGACGCCGCCCACACCGTGGAGACGGACTACGTCCCCGACGACTTCGTGCCCGAACAGTCCCGGGTCCACCAGGGTCTCCCGACGGACTTCTGAGGGGCACCCGATGGCGCGAGACCGCTACACCCCCGACTTCGACCCCGACTGCGGGGACGCGCCCCTCAGTTCGGCCCGGCAGGACATCGTCATCGGCCGCTGGCAGGGTCTGCGGGACCTGCTGCGGAACACCGGTGCGCACTGGCTCGCCCGCGGCCACCGCGTCCGGATGCTCGCACAGGCCTGCGCGAGCAGTTCGACGGTGGAGTCATGGCTCGCCGCCGAGCCCGGCAGCGGCGACGCGCTCACCCTGCGGGCGGCCACGGAGACGGCCCGGGCCTTCAACCTGGCCATCGCGGCGGGCCGGGGCGTGCCCATCGACCGCAACCGCGTCGACGCGGCCGTCATGGCCTGCCTCCAGGCCGCGGAGACCTATCCGGACGACCCCACGCCGTGGATCTCCCTGATCTCCGTCGCCCGCCTCTACCCGGCGGGCGTACGGCGGCAGGAACTCGCCCGCTGGTGGGACGAGTTGCACCGGCGCGACCCGTACAGCGTCGAGGGCCACCTCCAGGTCCTGCACTACTACTCCTCCCGCTGGCACGGCAGCCACGGCCTGATGTACGACTTCGCCCGCGACGCGGCGGGCGTGGCACCGCCCGGCTGCGCGCTGCCGGTGCTGGTGCAGTACGCGCGGGTCGAGGAGTACCGCTTCGCCCTCAACTCGGCCCTGGGCCAGCAGGCAGCCGTGGGCCTCGGTCAGCACTGGACGCACGACGGCGCCGTCAGCGACGTACGCCGGACCTGGCAGCGCTGGATCGCGGCCCGCGAGGAAGGCGCGATCCCGCCCGGTGAACTCCGCGACCTCAACTACCTTGCCCACGCGGCCTGTTACGCGGGGACCAAGGACGTGTCGGCGGCCGTACTGGGCATGCTGGGCCGTCGGGCGACATCAACTCCCTGGTCGTACACCGGGGACGCGGAGAAGCAGATCGTGAAGTGGCGGAAGGAGTTGGGGGTCCGGTCCTGACGGCCTACTCGGCGGGCCGCTCCGCCGGCCGGGCCAGGCCCGCCGTCCACTTGTCCTCGATACGGCCGAACTTCCACACCAGCATGGCCACGACCCAGGTCGCGACGAACAGGCCGACGATGACGTAGCCGATGATGTTGAGGTCGAGGCCCGCGATCCAGTCCCAGAAGAAGCCGTGCAGGTCCGCCTTCTGGGCGATCAGGCCGAGCAGTTCGACCGTGCCGATGATCAGGGCGACGGCGACGGACAGGCCGGTGATGGTGAGGTTGTAGTAGACCTTGCGGACCGGCTTGGAGAAGGCCCAGCCGTAGGCGAAGTTCATGAACGTGCCGTCGATCGTGTCGAGCAGCGACATGCCCGCGGCGAACAGGACCGGCAGGCACAGGATCGCGTACCAGGGCAGGCCGGACGCGGCGCCCGAACCCGCCAGCACCAGCAGCGCGATCTCGGTCGCCGTGTCGAAGCCCAGACCGAACAGCAGGCCCAGCGGATACATCTGCCAGGACTTGGTGATCGACTTCATGAAGCGGCCGAGGATGCGGTTCATGAAGCCCCGGTTGTTCAGGTGCTCCTCCAGCGCGGCCTCGTCGAAGTCGCCCGAGCGCATCTGCCGGAACACCTTCCAGATGCCGGCCAGGATGACGAGGTTGATGCCGGCGATGACGTAGAGGAAGGTCCCGGAGATGGTCGTACCGATGAGGCCGGTGACGTCGTGCAGTTCGGAGGTGTCGTCGCGGACCGGGTCCGCGAGTGCCTTGACTCCGAGGGAGAGCAGGAGCGTCAGACCGAAGACGACGCTGGAGTGGCCGAGCGAGAACCAGAAGCCCACCGACAGGGGCCGCTTGCCCTCGCTCATCAGCTTGCGGGTCGTGTTGTCGATGGCCGCGATGTGGTCCGCGTCGAACGCGTGCCGCATACCGAGCGTGTACGCGGTCACGCCCATGCCGATACCGAAGGACTTCTCGCCGACGCTGTAGTGCCCGGGCGCGACGATCCACACGAGCGTGAACCAGCCGATCACATGCAGCGCCAGGACGAAGCCGGCCATCCCGCCGACCCTGGTCCACTCCTGCCGCGTCATGGACGTGCGCACGCGGTACCAGACCGACGGCCGCGAAGTCGCGGCCGTGACGGTGAGGGTCGGGGTGGTTTCGGGGGCGGCCGTCATCGAGGGGTCTTTCTGCCGGGTACGCGGTCGCGGACTGCAACCTCGTGCCATCCTCCCGTACCTGCAACTCGTTCGCAGTAACGGTCGGCAAAGCCCATGGCAGGTCTTGCCCAAGGGAGAGGAAAATCCCTGGTCAGGCGGCCATCAGACCCCGCCCGAGCCAGTCCTTGGCATCCCGCACACCGGGCAGCGCGTAGAAATAGCCGCCGCCCGTCGGGGAGATGTAGTCGACCAGGGGTTCGTCGATCAGCCGGGTCTGCGTCGCCTCGAACTGCCGCCGCACGTCCTGCTGGTAGCAGCAGAAGACCAGACCCATGTCGAGGTTGCCGACGGCGTCGACGCCCCGGTCGTAGTTGTAGCCGCGGCGCAGGATGCGCGAGGTGTCGGTGGCCGCGGTGCGCGGGTTGGCGAGACGGATATGGGCGTCGAGCGGGATCGCCGTGCCCTTCGGGTCCTTGGCGTAGTGCGGGATGTCCGTCTCCTTGGCGCCGTCCAGCGGGGCACCGGTGTCCTTGCGGCGGCCGAACATCAGCTCCTGTTCGCTCAGCGAGACGCGGTCCCAGAACTCGACCAGCGTGCGGATGATCCGGATCACCTGGTAGCTGCCGCCGCTCGCCCAGGCGGGCTCGCCCTGTCCGTCGCCGACCCAGATCAGCCGGTCGGTCTCACGGGCGGACTTCACGTCCGGGTTGGCGATGCCGTCCTTGAAACCGAGCAGGTTGCGCTGGGCGCCGGTGGGGCGCGGGGTGTTCTGGAAGCCGTCGATACGCCACTTGATCTGCATGCCGCCGCGGGTGTGCCGGGCGATGTCGCGCAGCGCGTGCAGCACCGTGTCCTGACGGGCACCGCACACCTGGAGCGACAGGTCACCGTGGCATTCGGCGGCGCGCAGATTGTCGTTCGGGAACGTCTTCATCGGGGTCAGCCGGCTCGGCCTGGCCTTGGCGAGGCCGTAACGGTCGTCGAAGAGGGACGCGCCCACGCCGACGGTCACCGTGAGGGCGTCGGCGGGGACCTCCGGTCCGAGGATGCCGTTGTCGGCGGGCGGCGCGCCGACGCCCAGATCTGCGGGGGTACCGCCGGAGGTGAGAAAGCGGGCCCGTTCGGTGATCGTGCGCAGCAGCTCGGCCAGTTCGGCACGGTTGTCGGCGATCACGTCGAGGGAGACGAAGGTCGCGGCGGCCGGGGTGGGGGTGAGGATGCCCGCCTGATGGGTGCCGTGGAAAGGCACCTTCGCCGCGTTCGCGGTGTCCGCGG
>NZ_JAWOAI010000270.1:0-13261 GCF_033194735.1 Streptomyces sp. W16 | reverse complement strand
CCTCGGCGGCAAGCCCGACCACACGACCGCGCAGGGCCGCGAACGCGGTTACCTCGCCGCGCACCGCGCCCGGGGCCTGGAACCCGACCCGGAGCTCCTGCTCCACGGCGACTTCACCCGCGACTCGGGCCACCGGCTGATGCGCCAGGCGCTGAGCCGGAAACTGGAGTTCACCGCCGTGGTCGCCGCCACCGACATGGTCGCGGCGGGCGCCCTGACCGCGCTGCACGAGGCGGGCCTCGACGTCCCCGGCGACGTCTCACTGGCCGGCTACGACGACATCCCCTTCGCCCGCGACCTGTACCCCGCCCTGACCACGGTCCACGTCCCCTACGAGGAGCTGGGCCGCCTCGCGGTACGCACCGCGCTGGGCCGCACACCGGAGTCCCAGGACGAGCACCTGCTGCTGGGCACACACGTGGTCGTACGGAGCTCCATCGCGGCGATCACGACGGTGTGAGCGTCCGCCTGATGGAGGTGATCGCCTCGGGCCCCACCCGGCAGCAGCCGCCGATCAGCCGGGCGCCGGAGGCCCGCCAGCCCTCGACCTGCTCGGCGGTGAAGGTGGAACGGCCCGTCCAGGCGCGGGCCCCGGCATCCCAGGTCTCACCGCTGTTGGGGTAGACGACGACGGGCTTCCCGGTGACCCGGCTCGCGATCTCGACCGCGCCGTCCACGTCCTCGGGGGCGCTGCAGTTCACCCCGACCGCGATGATCTCGTCCGCGTCGGCGGCCAGCGCGAACGCCTCCTCCAACGGCTGCCCGGCACGGGTCCGGTCGCCCGCGATCGAATACGACAACCAGGCGGGCGTCCGCAGCCCGCGCACCGCCCGCAGCAGCGCCTCGGCCTCGACGGTGTCCGGGATCGTCTCGAAGGCCAGCACGTCCGGCCCGACGAAGTCCAGCACCTCCAGGCGGGGCCGATGGAAGGCCTCAAGCTCGGCCACGCTCAGCCCGTACCGGCCCCGGTACTCGGAGCCGTCCGCGAGCATCGCGCCGTACGGTCCGACCGAGGCCGCCACGTAGAGGGGCCGCGCGATGCCCCGCCGCCCGGCCTCCACCGCCGCGTCGACGGCCAACTCCACGCTCTCGGCCATGAGTTCGGCCGCCCGCTCGTGCTTGATCCCGCGTTTCGCGAAGCCCTCGAAGGTGGCCTGGTAGCTGGAGGTGATCGCCACGTCGGCGCCCGCCTCGAAGTACGCGAGATGCGCCTCGGAGATCGCCTCGGGCCGGTCCGCGAGCAGCCGCGCCGACCACAGCTCGTCGCTCAGATCGTGCCCGGCCGCCCCGAGCTGATTGGACAGACCGCCGTCGAGAACGAGCGTCCCGGCGGCGAGGGCGTCGGCGAGGAGGGCGGAGGTGTCGCTGGTCATGTCTCGACGCTAGTCGATACGGCCGCGGGAGCGGGGTTCGCGTCCAGCTGATGAACGGGCCGTCGGCAGCCCAGCCGTAGATCGCGATCTGGTGCCGGTGCCCCCGGCCTGCGAAGCTTGCCTCCCACCCCGTGAGGAGGTCCTGTGATCTACGCCGAAGGGATGGCCCGGTCCACCCTGGCCCCGGCCGCACGTGAGTTGCTGCGCCTGGCGGCCGACGGCCAGGAACACGTCGCGGCTCGTCACCTGGCCACCTATCTGGACGCCCTCGACGGTCCACGTTCCCCGACGAACGGCGACGGCCACCGCACCATGACCGTTCCCCTCACCGCCCCGGAATGACGAACGGCCAACGGGCCGAAACGGTGTCAGCGGCCGGCCGACGTCCGTTGGGCCTACGCGGCGTGCCTTCCGCCCCCGCCTCCGCGCCTGCCTCCGCCCCGCGTGCGCTTGGTCGCCGGGACCAGTAGGGCGCCCAGGAGGCCGAGTCCGAGGGCGTAGGGCCACCAGCCGAAGCCGGCGCCGCGGGCGGTGTTCTCGGTGCGGGCCTCGGTGATCGTCGTCCCCGACGACGACTTGGGGCGGGCGGTGGGGGAGGGGCTGCTCGCGGTGACGGCGGTCAGGACGACGTCGTTGCCGTCGCCGCCCCGGTAGCTGACGCGGTACGTCGTGTCGGCGAGCTTCAGCTTGCCGCCCTCGCGAAGTCCCTTGAAAGCGCCGGTCGTCGGGGCGTGACCCGTGTGGTCGAGGATCGTCACGGTCCGCGCGGGGTGGGTACCGGCGGCCGAGAGGTCCAGGTCGCCGCCCAGGACGACCTTGCCGGCCACCTTCAACGGCTTTGCGCCCAGGACCAGTTCGCCCTTCGCGCTCTGTGTGTAGTTCCCGGTCACGGTGAGGCCGCCCGCGATCACGCCGTCGTTCGTCACCGAACCCTTCACCGTGCCCGGGCCGTTGAGCGTGGTGGCCACCCGCAGCCCCGCCGTTCCCACGTCCAGTCGGGCGCCGGCCGAGGTGAGCCGGATCGCCTTGCTGTGGACGAGAGTCGCCCCCGACCGGAGTGCCAGCGTGCCCTTCGAGACCGTCGTCGTCCCCGTGTACGTGACCGCCGTGCCGGTCAGTGTCGTCGTCGCGGTGCCGGACTGGACCAGGGACCCCTTGCCGGAAAAGTGTGACAGTTTCGTGGGAAGTGACACGTTCTGCAGGACAAGGGTCCCGTCGTCGACGATCCGCCGCCCCTCCGTGCCGGTCAGCAGCCCGCCGTCACCGCCCGGCTTCCCGGACCCCAGCCGCAGCACCGCCCCCTTCTCCACGGTCGTCGACCCGTCGTAGTACTGCGGCGCCGCGAAGGTCACGTCGTTCCCGCGCGTCCCCGCGACGACGATGTCCCCGGCGCCGGGCGCGGCCAGGGTGTCGTGGTACCTGCCGCCGCCGATCGGTGCGCCCAGGGTGACCGGACCGTCGTAGTCGAAGGTCAGCCTGGACCGGACCCCGCTCGCCGCGTGGAGGTTGATGTAGACGGTGTCCTTGGTGCCCGGCATGAAGATGCGGTGGGTGGTGCCGTCGCCCCACTGGACGTTCGCACCTTCGATGTTGGTGCCGCGCTTGTTCAACTGGTGAGTGATCGCACGCCAGTTGAGGTCGGGGTCGCTGAGCGACGGGTTGGTGTCGCCGCCCTGGTCGCTGTAGCTGTACTGGCCCGTGAGGACGACCTTGCTGCCAGGCCGGGAGTGCACGTTGACGTCGCTGCCGTACTCGCGCTGGTAGAAGTTCTGGCGCAGGGTGATCGTCTGGTACAGCGGGGTGTCGATGATCCAGGAGCCCTGGTTGAGGATCGCGCGGGCGCCGGGGAGCGCGACCGGGTACTCGGGGCGGCCGACGGCCATGCCGGTGCCGTTGTCAATCACCCCTGAAAACGGGTGAGTTCCGGCGAGGTCGAGCGTGCCCCACATGTTGCGGGGCTGGGTGACCAGGCCCGAGCCGCTGATGGTGCCGATGTTGAAGGTGCGGGTCAGGGAGAGGCGCAGGGTGCCGTCGACCCGGACGTTCAACTCGTTGAGCTGGTAGCCGGGTGTGCTGTAGGGGAAGTGACCGATCAGGCCGGTCCCACCACCCGTGCCGTACTGGAGAGTCGTGCCGCGCTCGACCGTGATCGCGGGCGGGTCGGGGTTGCTGACGGTCGTGTACGGATGGTTGCCGCCCTGGGTGGTCACCTTCTGCCGCTGCCGGGCCGCCGGGAGCGTGAAGTCGCTGTCCTTGGTGAGGATCAGCGTCCCGCCGCCGCGCACGGTCAGCGTGCCCTGGCCGCGGAACACCCCGCCGTACGTCGTCGTCCCGGACGGCACGGTGACCACCGTGTCGCCGGTGAGCGTGACGTCCCGGTTCGCGAGGACGTCGGCGGTGGCGTCACGGGCGCCGGCGGCCGAGGCCGGGGGAGCGCCGACCAGGAGAACGACGGTCGCGAGGGCGCCAACGGCGGCTGCTGTCTTGCGGGAATGGCTGCGCACGTCACTGGAGACGTGCGTCGTCGGCGGCGATAACAGAAATCTCGCGTCCATCTTTGTCACGCGCGACCCGTTGACCTTCCCGTAACACACCCTTACCTTTTCGGCGTTCGTAATGACAGATGCCGTACGAAATCTCGAACCCTCCACTCCTGCTTGCTCCCCCCCACCTTCGAGAGGCGTCAGATGAGACGTGTGTACGCAATCCTTGTCGCCCTGTGCTGTGTGCTCGCCGCGGCGCTCGTGACCGCCGGACCCGCCCAGGCGGCGGCCCAGACCATCACCAACGGCACGCAGTTCACCGACACTTCGGGCAACGCCGTACACGCACACGGCGGCGGAGTGATCAAGGTCGGCAGCTACTACTACTGGTTCGGCGAGGACCGCAACTCCGACAACACCTTCAAGTACGTGGACGCCTACCGCTCCACGGACCTGAAGAACTGGGAGTTCCGCAACCACGTCCTGACCCAGTCCAGCGCCTCCGAGCTGGGCACCGCCTACATCGAGCGGCCGAAGGTCATCTACAACGCGTCCACCGGCCAGTTCGTGATGTGGATGCACAAGGAGAACGGCGTCGACTACAGCGAGGCCAAGGCCGCCGTCGCCGTCTCCTCGACCGTGGACGGCAGTTACACCTACCAGGGCAGCTTCCAGCCGCTCGGCGACAACATGTCCCGGGACATCACGACGTTCGTCGACACCGACGGCACCGCCTACATGGTCTCCGCCGCCAACGAGAACTACGACCTGCACATCTACAAGCTCACCGCCGACTACACCGCCATCGACAGCCTGGTCGCCAACCCGTGGGTCGGCGGACACCGCGAGGCGCCGGCCCTGTTCAAGCGCAACGGCGTCTACTTCATGCTGACTTCGGCCGCCACCGGCTGGAGCGCCAACCAGCAGCAGTACGCCACCGCCACCAGCATCACCGGCCCGTGGACGGCCTTCACCAACGTCGGCGACTCGACCACGTACAACTCGCAGACCGCCTACGTCCTCCCGATCACGGGGACTTCGGGCACCTCGTACCTCTACATGGGCGACCGCTGGGGCAACTCCTTCGGCGGCACCGTCAACGACTCCCGTTACGTCTGGCTGCCGTTGACCTTCCCGACCACGACCTCGATGTCCATGGCGTCCTGGTACCCGGAGGTGTCGATCGACACGGCGGCCGGCACGATCACCGGGACCAGCGCGACGTACAACACGCTCATCGCCCGCAACAGCGCCAAGTGCGCGGACGTGGCCAACCAGTCGCTGTGGCAGGGCATCGCGATCAGCCAGTACACCTGCAACAGCGGCACCAACCAGAAGTGGTGGTTCAAGGACCTCGGCACCGGCTACTACGAACTCCTGGGCCGGGGCAGCTCGTTGTGCCTCCAGGAGAACTCGACCAACGTCACCCAGGAGAACTGCACCGGCTCCACCGCCCAGCAGTGGAGCCTGACCACGTCCGGCAGCTACGTCCTCGTCAAGGCCAGGACCAGCGGCGAGTGCCTGGACGTGTCCGGCGCGTCCACCGCCAACTCCGCCGCGATCATCACGTATGCGTGCAGCGGGGCGACCAACCAGCAGTGGACCCGGGGTAGTTGAGCCGAATGCGCAGCCGCCCTCAGGATTCGAGCCGCAGCATCACCGCTCTGCGCGGGTCGGACTCCTGGTGGGCGGCGTGCGCGGCGCTCTCCCGGTCCATGCGAACCGTCAGCTCACTGCCCGTGTTCAGGTCCTTGACCATCACGCGGAGCCCGTGATTCGCATCGATGTCGAAGCCGACCTCGATGACCGGCTCCCCGCGCGGGGCCGGTGGTACGGGCAGCTCCAGCACACCGAGTTTCTTGTTGTACGCGGCGAGCTTGTGATGTCCCTCGCGGACGGTGAACCGGGCGACGGACTGATAGTGCTCGGTGGTGGTGTAGATCTCGGACCGTCGGGTCGGGACGGTGGTGCCCCGCTCGATCAGGCAGGCCATGCCGCCGCCCTCGGTCTCGATGCCGAGCGGCAGCGAGGTGACGTCCATCAGCAGCAGGTCTTGGCGGAGTCGACCTGTCAGAATCGCGCTCTGCACTGTCGCGCCGGTCACCACCGCCTCGGGTCCGAGCGAGCGGTTCGGCTCCCGGCCGCCCGCCAGCCTGCGTACGAACTCGGTGATCATCGGCATTCGGGTGGCTCCACCCACCAGGATGAAGTGGTCGATGTCCGTGGTCTCGTGGGAGCCGAAGGCGGTGTGCAGCGCCCGCTGCACGGGCTGTTCGCAACGCCCCAGCAGATCGCCCGTCAACTCTTCCAGCCAGGCCCGCGTGAGAATGGTTTCCAGGTGCGCCAGTGGTCCGGCCGGGCCCCTGTCGAGATACGGCAGCTGGACGGTGGCGCTGTCGGCCCCCGACAACTCGGTCTTCGCCTGCTCGGCCGCGACCTCCAGCCTCCGCAGCGCGGGGCGGCCGGTGGGCCGGAAGCCGTGCACTTGGCTGAACACGTTCAGGAGATGCTCGACGATACGCCGGTCCCAGTTGCCGCCCCCGAGTGTGCTGTCCCCGCCGGTGCCCCTCGCCTCGACCACCCCGTCGCCGACCTCCAGCACGCAGACGTCCAGGGTGCCCCCGCCCATGTCGAAGACGAGGATCGTCGCCTCGTCCTCCGCGTGGAGGAGTCCGTAGGAAAGGGCCGCCGCCGTCGGCTCGTTGATCATCCTGACCGCCTCGATGCCCGCCATCCCGGCGGCTTCGGCCAGGGCGGCCCGCTGGACGTGGTTGAACTGCGCGGGCACGGTGAGGACCGCCCGGTTCATCTCCTCGCCCAGATGAGCCTCGGCGCTCTGGCGCAGATCACGCAGGATCCAGGAGGCGACCTCCTCGGCCGAGTGGCTCCGGTTCCCGTGCCGGAAGGTCCAGCGGTTGCCCAGCTCCAGCTTGACCCGGTGCACGGCGGCTTCCGGGTGGAGCAGGGCATGCGCCTGCGCCTGCCTGCCCACCAGAAGGGTGCCGTCCGGGGCGAAGGCCACCACGCTGGGTGTGGTCGTGTCCCCGTGCCGGTTCGGGATGATCCGTACCCTGTCCTCCCGGAAGACCCCCACCGCCGAGTTGGTCGTGCCGAAGTCGATACCGAGCATCACAAAGTCCCCCGTCCCCCGGTCCGCTCGAACCCCCATATGCGGACAAACGCATGGTGGCACGTCGGACCGCACCCCGTCCGGCGCAGCCGAGAAGTCGGCCTGCCCGGCCGGGGCGCGGTCGCGGGACCTCAGGCCAGGAGATCGATCGCGTCGACCGATGTACCGGCGCTCAGGAACGACGTCGTCCCCGACCCGCTCGCCACATAGATCTTCAGCGTGTTGTAGGCGCTTGCGTCCGTCAGCCAGGCGGACGCCGGAACGCTGTACGTGAACGTGTAGTTGTTGCCCCGGTACGAGCCCACGGTCAGCGACCGCGTGCTCGGCTGGGTGGGCGGCGAGGGAACCGCCGAGGTCCAGGTGTCGTTGACGACGACCTGCGGCCGGCCGTTCGCGTACGCCGTCGTCACCCCGATGCGCAGGGTGTGCGCGGCGGCGAGCTGAGCGGCCGTCAGCTTGAAGTACACGATGAGGCCGCTGTTGACGTCCTTCCAGAGGTAGCAGGGGAACGCCGAGGTCTCCGTCCCGCTGCCGACGACCACGTTGCCGGTCCAGGACGCGGCCCGTACGTCCGAGGGGTGCGCGTACGTCATCAGGTCCGCGTTCTTGAACCCACCGGGCGTGCCGTCCCAGTTGCCGATCCGCCAGATCGCGCTCGCGTTGGACGGGTCGTTGGAGGACGGGATCGCGATGCTGTTCAGCGTCGTCGTGCCGCCCGCCGTGACCGCCACCGACCCGGTGTAGACGGCGAGTTCACCTTTGAAGACCGTCAGCGTGTACGTCCCCGGCAGGATTCCCGTGATCGAGAAGTAGCCGTCCGAGGCCCGCGCCGAACCCCAGTACTGGGCCGCCGAGTTGGCGAGCCCGACCGTGTACGCGTACGCCGTGTCCCGCCCGGTGATGCCCACACCCGCGACCCGGCCCCGCGAACTCGCCGCCGTGTAGCCGGAGATGCCGAGCGAATCGGCCCACGAGGTGGTGAGGTTGGCGTGGTAGAGCGAGGAGGAGGGCGCGCCGCCGTCCGTGAGCGCGATGACGTACGGCCCTTGGAGGCCGAACCGCTGCGCCTCTGTCTGGTTCTCGCCGTAGTACAGGATCTCGTACAACCCGCCGCCGTCCGCGCTCTGGTGGCGCAGCAGGGAGCGGTAGAACGGGCCGCCGGACGCCTTCTCGTGGTTGCTGCGCACGACCCACAGGCCGACGCTGCCGGTGGTCCAGCCGATGTAGTCGTAGTCGATGACCCGCTTCTTCGAGTAGTGCTTGGAGCGGGTCTGGCCGTCGGACTTCTCGAAGACGTCCGCGGACTCGATGGTGGTCGGCGCGTAAGTGTAGGAATCCGGCTCGTCGTTGAGGAACAGGCCGGCCTTGACGCGCACGATGTAGCGGGTCGCGCTTACCGAGGTGTCGGCCTTGTTGGTCCACAGATAGACGTTGTTCTCGCCGCTGCGGGCCGCGTAGTAGTGCTTCAGCGTGCCGTGCGTGACGGAGATCAGGATCGTCGTGCCGGACTGCGCGATGGTCACCGTGGAGGCGCCGAGGCCGGACTCGACGTGCGAGTTCATGCCGCCGTAGCCCTGGTACTCGGTGCCCTTGTAGACCAGCGAGGTCAGGTCGCCGTTCGTCTTGCTGACCTTGAAGACCAGACTCGCGCCGGTGTCGACGACGTAGTTCGAACCGTCGTCGGTGTAGCCGAAACTCGCGGCGGACGCGGTCTCGGCGAGCGGCCCGGCGAGCGCCGCCGAACCGGCCACGGCCGCCGTGCCGAGGACGAAGGTGCGGCGACGGACCGGTCTGTTCACAGAGCCGGACATGGGGGTGCCTCCTTCGGGAGGTGGGGGTGCGGGTGCTTTGGAGGGTGACAGTTGAATCGATTTCGCGAAAGGGCTTTCGCAGCCCCGGAGTTGGCGATGACGGAAAAATTGACGTGAGTCTAGAAAGCGCTTGTCCAGAGCGGTACGGTCCACCGCCAGGCCTTGTCGTCGGACGGAGGAGCCACGGATGAGACGTTTCAACATCGCCCTGCTGGCCGCGGTGACACTGAGCACCGCCCTGTCGGCCGCACCCGCACAGGCTCACGACCGCACGCCCCCGCTCGGTATCGCCAACTGCACGGCGACCGCCTGCCACTTCGACGTCCCGCCCGGCACCTACGACGTCACGGTCCGCCTCGGCGGCGAGAGCGCGGCGAGTACCGCCGTCACCGGCGAGACCCGGCGCTCCCTGCTCCCCGAGACGGCCACGGCCGCCGGGCAGACGGTGACCCGCAGCTTCACGGTCAACGTCCGTACCCCCGAGGGCGAACCCACCGGCCCGGACGGCACCCCCGGCCTCGACCTCGCCCTCGGCGGCAGCGCGCCCGCACTCGCCGACATCCGTGTCACCCCGGCCCGGCACGCCCGCCAGATCATCCTGATCGGCGACTCCACGGTCTGCGACCAACCGGGCGACCCGTATTCCGGCTGGGGCCAACAGCTCCCGCAGTTCCTGCGCAAGGGCGTCTCCGTCGCCAACTACGCCGATTCCGGGGAGAGTACGGTCACCTACCTGGAGAATCCCCTGCTCTGGGGGACGGTTCGGCCGCTGATCCACCCCGGTGACCTTGTCCTGGTCCAGCTCGCCCACAACGACAAGACGACTGACGAGGTGACGTATCGCGCGAATTTGGAAACCCTTGTAACGGGTATCTGGGACATGGGCGGTCGTCCGGTTCTGGTGACACCGATCGTCCGACGCTGGTTCAATGCCGACGGCACACTGAACAACGACACAGCACTGCTGGTGAACGGACTCGGCGTGGACCTGCCGGGCGTCGTCCGCTCGGTCGCCGCCGCCGAGGGGGTAACACTGATCGATCTCACGGCGCAGACCAAGGCGCTGGTGGAATCGCTGGGAGTGGAAGGCTCCAAGGCGATCTATCTCTACAACGAGAAGAAGGACAACACGCACACCTCCGCGCACGGTGCCACGGTGTACGCGGGCCTGGTCCGCGACGCACTCGTCGCCCGGCATCTGCTGCCGGAGGAGCGGGTACGGGTGGGTTGAGACCCGAAAGACCCCTGGGGCGTTCCGACCGGAACCGGGGCGCCCCAGGCTCCACCCGCCGCCAGTGAGAGTGAGCCGATGCAACTGCCCGCCGACGACCGCGAGTTGAGTCCGCGCACCGGCTACACCCGCGCCCACTGGGAGACGGCCGCCGACGCCCTCCTCGCCGCCGTGGAGCCGTACGCCACCGAGGACCGCGCGCTCTACCACCTCCCCGGCACCCGCACGAGCTGGTCCGGCAGGCTCTCCGACGGCCTGGAGGGCTACGCCCGCACCCTGCTGCTGGCCGCTTTTCGCCGCGACGAGACGGCCCTGGAACGCTACGCCGACGGTCTCGCCGCGGGCGTCGCGGGTGCCTGGCCCCGCATCGAGGACCGCAGCCAGCCCCTGGTCGAGGCGGCCTCGATCGCCCTCGCCCTGCGCCTGACCCGCCCCCTCCTCTGGGACCGCCTCGACGAGCCCGTACGGCAGCGCGCGGCGGCCTGGCTCGCCGACGCACTCACCGCCGAACCCTGGCCCTGCAACTGGGAGTTGTTCCCCGTCACGGTCGGCGGCTTCCTCCAGGAGATCGGCCACGAGGCCGATGAGTCCCGCAAGGCCGTCGACCGGGGCCTGTCGCGCATCGAGGACTGGTACGTCGGCGACGGCTGGTACACCGACGGCGACGGCCGCAAGTTCGACTACTACAACGGCTGGGCGATGCACCTCTACCCGGTCCTGCACGCCTGGCTCGCCGACGACACCCGACTCCTCGACCTCTACGGCACCCGCCTGGAACGCCATCTCGCCGACTACGCCCGCCTGTTCGGCGGCGACGGCGCCCCGATGCACCAGGGCCGCTCGCTCACGTATCGGTTCGCGACGACGGCTCCGCTGTGGCTGGGCGCGCTCACGGGCCGTACGCCACTGGCCCCGGGCGAGACCCGACGACTGGCCTCCGGGGCGCTCCGCTATTTCCTCGACCGGGGCGCGGTGGACGACCTGGGACTGTTGAGTCTGGGCTGGCACGGCCCCAACGAGGCTGTCCTGCAAGGCTATTCGGGCCCCGCCTCTCCGTACTGGGCCAGCAAGGGCTTCCTCGGCCTGCTCCTCCCACCGGACCACGAGGTCTGGACGGCGGTCGAAGAACCGGGCCCGACGGAACGAACGGACGCGGTCACCGCGATCGCCCCCGCCAACTGGCTGCTCCAGTCCACCGGTTCGGACGGCCTGGTCCGCCTCCACAACCACGGCAGCGAGGACGTCCGCTACGACCCGTACTACACGCGCCTCGCCTACTCCACGGCCACGACGCCCTCGTCGTCGTACGACAACAGCGTGCTCGTCGGCGGCGATCCGAGCCGTACGGACATCGTGCCGTTGGGGGTGGGGGAGGGCTGGGTTGCTTCCCGGCACACGGCTGCTTCCGGTGCCCGGGTGACCAGCGTGGTGATGGCCGAGGGCGCGGTGGAGGTGCGGGCGCATCTGGTGGTGGGCGCGGCTGCGGGCACGCCGGTGCGGGTCACGGGCTGGTCGGCGCAGGACGGACCGCTCGCCGAACTCGTCTCCCTGCATGGGCTGTTGGACGGTGAGGGTGTCGTAGGCGACGGGCCCACCCTGTTCGTCGCCCTGGTCCGGCTCACCGCGGAGCCGGACCCCCGTCCCCTCGCGGAGCTGGTGTCCGTGGAGGTCGACGGGGATCACGGCGTCTCCGTTCGCTGGGCCGGCGGCAGGCGGATGAACTACCGCTTCACGGAGTCAGCCGGGCTGTCCGCAGGCTCGTGGCGGTCGGCGACGCCCCGTTGAGCGGGCTCGCGTAGGTCGGGGTGACCGGCACGTACGCCCAGGTCAGCGCGCCGTTTTTCAGGACCGCGATGTCGCCGCTGATCCGGGCGCTCACCACCTTGTCCGCGCTCTGGAACTTGCCGTTCCAGTCGATGAGCCGCAGGTGGGTGCCCGTGAAGGTGCCGGTGCAGGTGCCGGCGGCGCACTTGGCGCCCTTCAGGGACTCCCAGGAGACCAGGAGGCGGTCCTTGCCGTATGGCGCGATGTGCACGTTGACGTTCTCGGTGCCCGCCGCGCTCGTGAGGTAAATGGCCTTGCCCGGGCCGGAGTTGCGGTTCGCCATGAAGGCGACGGCGACCTGGTGGGTGCTCGTCCTCGGGGTCACCGTCCAGCCGCGTCCGCTGGAGTCGGCGGAGTTCTTCTTGGCCGAGGCGGCGCCACGGGAGGCGAAGGCTGTGGCGTACCGTCCGCTCGCGGACTTCACCAGGTCACCCGTGCGGCCGGGGAAGGTACCACCGCAGTACCCCGCCCAGCACTGCTCGCGCTGCACGACCGGCGCGACGTCCGGGGCGCCGATCCCGGTGGAGACGAACAGGCCCGAGCGCCAGTCGTCGAAGCACAGCGAGGTGAAGGCGCCGGAGGTCTCGGCGTGCAGTGCGATGCCCTCGTTGTGGCTGCAGCCCCAGCTCCAACCACCGCTCAGCTTGGCGCCCTTGGCGCTGATGTAGGTCAATTTGTCGCCGAAGTGGCCGTCGGCGAAGCCGCCCGCGCCGTGCACGACGAAGTACGCGCCGTACTTGGTGCCGTTCCAGGTGAGCTGGCCGTCGAGACCGGGCGAGGTGTCGTTCGAGGCGGTGCCGGTGAGCTTGGTGCGGAAGGTCTGCTTGCCGTTCGTGTAGCGGATGATCGCGGCGGCCGTCTCCTTCCACTTGTTGGTGTCGGCCACCCGCGTGAGCAGCGCGAACCCGTCGTTGTGCGCGACCAGACCGCCGACCTCCTTGGCACCCTTGACGACCGTGTCGGCGCCCGAGCGGGTGCCGGCGGCGCTGAGCGGGGTGACATGGACGCCGTCGGCGGCGGGCCAGGCCACGCGCAGGGTGCCGTTGGGCGCCACGGCCGTGGACGTCCGGGTCCACTGGCGGACGTTGTTGTAACCGGCCGTCAGATAAGGGAACTTGGCGGCGAGCGTCACCGTGGTGCTGGTCGGGGAGAGCGTGCCGGTCGCGGCCTTGGCGGCGGCCGGGGTCTTCGCGACGGTCGTCGTCTTCGGGGTGGTTGTCGCGGGGGATGCGGTCGGGGTCGCCGTAGCGGCGGAGGACGCGGGGCCGTCGGCGGTGGCGCCGGTGGACGGGGACGCGGAGGTGGTCGTCCCGGCCGCGGTCGAGCTGCCGCTGCCGCTGTCGCCGCTGTCCGACGCCGCGGTCGCGTACCACGCGCCGCCCAGCAGGGCCGCGACGGCGAGCGAGCCC
>NZ_JAWOAI010000269.1:0-13328 GCF_033194735.1 Streptomyces sp. W16 | reverse complement strand
GGCTGACCGGGCCGTTTCCTTGGGGCCGTCGGAGGTGTCCGAGCGGGCGGCTCGGCTGCGGGATACGTTGCGGCAGGAGCTGACGGCGTAGGGGGGGGTTCGCCCCCGCCGCCCCTTCCCGTCCCGTCCCTGGGGGCTGCCGCCCCCAGACCCCCGCTTCGGCCTGGGCGGCCTCGTCCTCAAACGCCGGACGGGCTGATGGTGCCGGACCGGGCTGCGAAATGAAGGGCGCTGACCTGCGCTGTTAAACGATTTGCTTCTCTCGGTACGACTGACGTAGTGTCGTGTTTACCGACGCGGGGTGGAGCAGCTCGGTAGCTCGCTGGGCTCATAACCCAGAGGTCGCAGGTTCAAATCCTGTCCCCGCTACTGAAGGCCGAGGGCCGGAATCCGAAAGGGTTCCGGCCCTCGGCGTTTCTACGGCTGGTGGCCCACCGCCTCCTCGTACAGCGAGCGGTCCACAGTCCGTGACTCCGGGAGCGCGGCCCCCTTCGACACCCCCGCCGCCTTGTACGCGGCCTGCAACCGCGTCGTCGTCCCCGCGCGGATCTCCCAGTCCATGCCGAGCGACGGGGTCGACTTCAGGACCGCCTCGTCCGTCTTCAGGAGTTTCGCGAGGTACGTGACGAAGGCGGGGTCGCTCTTGTAGTCGCCCGCGAAGTACGTGCTCACCGTGCGGATGTAGGCCCGGAGGAGGGCCACGCCGGCGTCCACGTCGTCGTGCAGGAGGCTACGGCCATACAGCATGCCGCCCAGGGGTTCGCCGAGGGGCTGACCGCCCAGGAAGGCGTAGGCGGGATTGTCGTCGACCTTGCGCCAGACCGGGTCCAGGAGCCACGCGGAGTCGACGCCGCCGTTCTGTAGGGCGGTGAGGACGTCGGCCGAACCGAGCTGCTGGTACTGGATCTTGTCGAGGCCGCCGCCGTGGGTCGCGAGGGCCTTCTCCATGGGGTACGCGATCACCGAGCCCTTGCCGATCATCGTGCCCATCCTGCGGCCCGCCATCCGGACGTCCGCCGCCGCCTCGCCCTTCTTCAGCTTCACCCACAGACCGCTCTTCGACTCGGGGTCGGGCGAGAAGTTCCCGGCGACCCACTTGATGTCGAAACCGCCCTTGACGCCGTTCATGACGGCCGCCTCGGGGGCCGCCCACATCGCGTCGATGTCCCCCTTGGCCACCAGGGGGAGCGCGTCCGGTGTCGGGAGCACCTTGAGCGTGACGTCCAGGCCCTCCTTCTTGAACTCACCCTTGTCCAGGGCGACTTCGAGCGGGGCCACATACTCCGCGCTCAGCGTCCCCGTGGCGATCGTCACCTTCCGCGTTTTGGGGAGGGGTTGCGGGGCGGGGGTGAGTGGCTTGCAGCGGGCCGGGGTGCGGGTGGGGGAGAGGTCTGCCGGGTCCGTCCAGGAGGACTTGCCGCAGCCGGTCACGGGTTCGACCGTGCGGTTGCCGACGGCCGCAGCGCCCGAACTCCCTGAGTCGTCCGCGTACTTGGACGAACAGCCCGCCGACGCCAGCACCGCCGCCACGACGACCACCACACCGTACGCACGCCGTCTCACGACTGCCCCCGTCCTCGGTCCCGCGGTGCCCACGGTGTGAGCAACCGGCCCGCCACCCGCACCAGTTCGGAGAAGATGACCCCCAGCACCGCGACGCACAGGATGCCCACGAACATCACGTCGTTCTGGAACAGCGCGCGGGAGTCGAAGATCAGGTGGCCGAGGCCGTCGGTCGCGGCGATCTGTTCCGAGGCGACGATGACCAGGACGGCCACACCCGCCGCGATCCGCGCGCCTACGAGGACCGCGGGGAGGGAGGCGGGGAGGAGGACGTGGCGGAACATCTGCCACGGGGTCGCGCCGAAGACCCGGCCCGCGTCGCGGTGGCCGGAGGGGATTGCGACGACCGCCGACATCGTCGAGATCCACACGAAGAAGAAGACAGTGGCGGCCACCAGCGCCAGTTGCGGGCCCTCTCCCAGGCCGAACATGTTCAGGAAGACCGGCAGCAGGGCCAGCTTCGGTACGACGTACAGGGCGTCCAACAGCGGTTCCAGCGCGGCCCGGACGAGCGAGAGGGAGCCCATCAGCAGGCCCAGGGCGTAGCCGGCCGCCGTGCCGATCGCGTAACCGCCCAGGACGCGCCGGGTGGTGGCCCACACATCCGGCCACAGGTCGCCGGCGATGGCCCGGTCCCAGCCGTCGGAGAAGATCGTGGACGGGGCCGGGTAGACGCGGGGGTCGATCCAGCCCTGGCCGGCGGCCAGTTGCCACCACAGGATCAGGGCGAGCGGTACGGCCACGGCGAGGGACAGTTCCAGTGCGCGCCGGCGACGGTGGGTGCGTACGGGATGGAGTTCGTGAGGGCCGGGGCGGCGGACCAGGACCGATTCCTCGCGGCCGGGGGCGATCGTGGTCATGCGGGCACCGCCTCCTTCCGTAGCAGCTCCCACAACTCGCTTTTCAGGGCGGTGAATTCGGGGGTGTCCCGGATGTCGCCGGTGCGCGGGCGCGGGAACGGCGGGCGGTGTTCGGCGATGATCCGGCCCGGGCGCGCGGACATCACCAGTACCCGGTCACCGAGCACGAGCGCCTCCTCCAGGCTGTGCGTGATGAAGAGGGTGGTGGTGCGCAACGCCTGGGTGAGGTCGAGGAGTTCGTCCTGGAGGATCGTGCGGAGCTGGGCGTCGAGGGCGGCGAACGGCTCGTCCATCAGCAGGAGTTCGGGTTCTACGGCGAGTGCGCGGGCGATGGCGACGCGCTGGCGCATGCCGCCGGAGAGGGTCGCGGGGTAGGCGTCCGCGAAGTCGGCGAGGCCCATGCGGGTCAGCCACTCGTCAGCGCGGGCGTTGGCCTCGCGGCGCGGGACGCGCTGGATGTCCAGGCCGAAGCGGACGTTGGCGCGGACCGACTTCCAGTCGTAGATGCCGTAGTCCTGGAAGATCATGGCCGCCGGGCGGAGGCTGGATGTGCGGATCTCCAGGGTGCCGGTGCTGGGGCGCAGGAGGCCCGCGGCAATGCGCAGGAGGGTGGATTTTCCGCAGCCGGACGGGCCGACCAGGCAGACGAACTCGCCGGGGGCGACGCTGAGTTCGAGCGGGCCGAGGGCATGGACCTGGTGCGGGGCGCGGCCGAAGGTGCGGGTGAGTTGGGTGGCGTGGAGTTTTGGGTGCCGGTCTCCCACGGTTGCTCCTTGCGGAGTGCGGAGTGCGGAGTGCGGTGCGTCTGTTTGCACGGGTGGGGTGCCGCACGACGATATGACGGTCCGCCAGATTCGGGAAGTCCGTGGGCAGCACGAAGCCCTGGTATCCGTCCGTGTCGAACGGATACCGGGGCTCGCGGGAGGACTTGCTACGCGCTCGCGCAGTTCGGGCACAGCCCGCGGTACGTCACCTCGACGTCCGAGACCGTGAAGCCGAAGCGCTCCGAGTCGGGGAGGTCGGCGAGGGGGTTGCCGCCCGGGTGGACGTCGCGGATCTGGCCGCAGTTGGCGCAGACCAGGTGGTGGTGCGGGCTGTGCGCGTTCGGGTCGTAGCGCTTGGCCCGCTTGTCGGTGGCGACTTCGAGCACCTCACCGAGGGAGACCAGCTCGCCGAGTGTGTTGTAGACCGTCGCCCGGGAGATCTCCGGGAGCTTGGCCACGGCGCGGGAGTGGACCTCGTCGGCGGTCAGGTGGACGTGGTCGCCGTCGAGCACTTCGGCCACGACGCGCCGCTGTGCGGTCATCCGCCATCCGCGTCCGCGCAGCCGCTCCAGAAGGTCACTCATGCAGGCCAGCCTAACAGCAACGTGACCAGTTCCCGAATAGGTGTGACTTTGGAGGACTGCTGGACTTGGACTGAATCCAACTGTTGGGATCAGGGGTTGTCAGGCCGGCACCTGCTGTCGTGCGGGTGCCCAGCAGCGGATGATGTCGCGGACCGAGACGATGCCGGCGGGCTCGGCGCGGTCGAGGACGATGAGGTGGCGGAAACCGCCGTGGGCCATGGCGCTCGCCGCGTCCTCCAGGGTCCAGGCCGGGGTGGCGAACACGACGTCGGTGGTGGTGTGGGCGTCGGCGCGCTCGGTGTCCGGGTTCTGGCCCTTGCCGAGCGAGTTGAGGATGTCCCGTTCGGTGAGGATGCCGATGCCGCCGGCGTCCGGATCGAGGACCACGGCCGCGCCGACATGGCGCGAGGACATCAGGGCGGCTGCCTGGCGGAGGGTGTGGGCGGGGCCGATGGTGAGGACCACCGTGCTCATGGCGTCGCGGACCAGCATGGGATGAGGCCACCTCCTAGGGAATCCGGGGTTGCTCACGGACCCTTGAGATCTTTTGAGACCTTCGGGTCCGTTAGTTACCGGATTCACAAGTTCACAAGTGGGGGGACTCTCAGAGTCGCAGGTAAAGCACGGGTCAACAAGAGGGCGCGCGTGGCCGGTTGGGGGCGTGTGCAGGCGTCACGTGGTGCTTAGTAGCGCATGTATTGATCGTGCTCGGCGGTGAGGTGGGGGGTCACCCTCCACTCCGCCGACGAGCTGCGCGGTTGCGGCCGTCGTTGGTCGTTGCTGGTCGTCGGTGGCCAGCCTCGGACGGTCCGCAGACGGCCCGGCGAGGCCGCCGTGGCAATGCTCAGCCCTTCTCCGGACATCAGTTTGGGAAGCTGCGGGTCTTTGCGGCTGGTTGTGGCGCCGACCTGGGTGAACGGCCGGGCGGTGACCGCGTCTGGCCTGTTGCTTTCACTGTGATTCCCCGTTGTTCCCCCTTGGTCTGGTGCGGTTGTGGTGCAGAGGCAGACTGCGCGCCAGCGTCTGTCAGGAGCGGTCGTGGATGATCCCCGTTCCGTACGATGTGCCGCCGTCGGGGTGCTCGTGGGGGAGTGGAGCCTGCACGAACTGGGTGCGGCGCTCGTTGGACGCGCCGATCTCCTGGTAATTGCGGCTGGCGTTTCGGAGGCTCAGACCGTGGTTGGGTCCTCCTCGGACTTCTTCCGCGTCGTGCTCATCCTGGCCGTCGTCCTCCCAGATACGGACCGGGCAGATCTCGTACGCTTCGCGCCCGGCAAGGGTGATGAAGCCGCAGCAAGGGCAGCGTACGGTCCGCCCTCGGCGCTACCCCGGACATTGACGTAAGTCACGGCTGCATCCTTGGCAGTTAGATGTCTCGTACAACCCGTGCGCCCCCATGCCTCAGTCCGCCGATAGACGCTCCTGCACAGCCTCTTTGGCGGTTGGCTGGGCGCCCTTATGGTCATTAGGTAGGAGAGCGCTGAGTACGCTTCCGCGCTCGTTGGTTCTGGCGCGCGTGCAGCCGGCCAGGTGGTCCGTTGGTCGTCGCCATGGAGTAGGCGGGGCGAGACGTGGCAGAGACTTGGGTCCCTCGGCTGGTCGCGAAGTTCGGGATCGAGTGCAGGGATCGTCTCGGCATCGGTGGGCCAGAAGCCGCTATCAGCACCCCTGTCGAAGATCTACTTCGTTCGATGGCTGCGCGCCTTCATCACGAATTGCACCTTCATCCTGAAGTGCGACGCCCCGATCTCGGTGTCCGTCCTGATTTCGCGGCCCGTCTGGGTAATCGACAAGACATTATTGGTTATCTGGAACTGAAGCGACCAGATCGCGCCGTGACTCGCGCGGGTCTGCGCGGACGTGACCTACGGCAGTGGGAGACGATGACCCGGCTCGCCAACGTTCTGTATACAAATGGCGTTTCCTGGGTTCTCTACCGCCATGGTGAAGCAGTTCACACTGTTCACCTCCAAGGAGATCTATCCACTGCAGGGAAGAGTTTATCTACCCCGGATACGGATGGCGCATCCTTCCTGCTCATGGTTCAAGAATTCCTGATGTGGCAGCCGAAGCCTATTGAGAGTGTTCGAGATCTAGTAAAGGCGGCGGCACCTCTGTGTCGACTGCTCAAGGAAGAAGTGATTGAGCAGCTTGCCTTCGAAGCCCAGCTTCCTTTGCGTGAGTCTGCAAGGGGGTCGAGTAAGTGGTTTACGGCGCTCGCTAGGGACTGGGAACAGATCCTTTTTCCTCGCGAATCCGAGGAAAGTGATCGTCTTACTGATTTCGCGGACCGCTACGCACAAGCTGTCACTCACTCGCTGATTCTGGCCCGAGTTGAGGGAATCGATATTGCTAGCCAGAGTCTCCATGAGGTTGGAAGGCAACTAGGCGCCGAGCACACAGTCATGGGGCGATCCCTGCAGATTCTCACAGATCAGATAAGTGAACAGTTCGGTAATTGCCTTGATATGCTGGTAAAGATCATCGGTGCAGTGCGATGGGAAACGATTCGCGAGCGAGAACCGGACGCACATGTCCACTTGTATGAGAACTTCCTGGAAGAATATGACAGTAAGCTCCGGAGAAAGTCAGGAACGTACTACACGCCCGTGCCGCTGGTAGATCACATGGTGCGACTAACCGAGGAAGTCCTGGAGAGTCGGCTGGGGCGTTCTCGTGGATTGGCAGACAGTCAAGTAACTATCGTCGACCCAGCGATGGGTAGCGGGAGTTTTCTCAGCGCGGTTATCGACAGAGTCGCTGGGCGGTGGCAGCACGAAGACGATGGGGAGAGGGTCGAGGCGCTCGACAGCCTCGCACGACGACTCGTCGGTTTTGAAAATCAGATGGGCGCCTTTGCCGTCGCCGAGATGAGAGTGACACAGGCTCTCTATCGGCAGAAAACCCGCCTGCACTTGAAGGATATGCACTTGCATCTCGCCGACACACTATCCGACCCCTGGGGTGAGAATTCGGTGCCTGACCTGGGTGCGGTGTATGCAGACTTAATTGCAGATCGCCGATTGGCCGACCGAATCAAGCAGACTGATCCCGTAACCGTGGTCATCGGGAACCCACCTTTTGTGGAGAAGGCCAGTGGTAAGGGCGGGTGGATCGAAAGTGGATCCCGCGGCCACGCACAAGCGGCAGAGACGGGAGGCTGGTTTCTCTCTGAGTACTCAACCCCAGGAGAACCGCTGTTAGATGGCTTCCGCTTGCGTGGTAACGACAGTGTGTATGAGAACAAATTAAGGAGCCAATACGTCTATTTCTGGCGTTGGGCCACGTACAAGGTGTTCGAGCAGCACCGTGCGCAGCGGCAGCAGGGTGTCGGGATCGTGTGTTTCGTCAGCATGGCCGGGTTCCTGAGGGGCAGGGGCTTCAAAGGAATGCGTAACTATCTGCGAAGGACGTGCTCCGAAGGGTGGATAATTGATCTCACGCCCGAGGGGCAACAACCGCCGATATCAACTCGTTTCTTTCCAGGCGTACAGCAGGAGCTCGCCGTCGCGATCTTCGTCCGTAAGGCGAATACCTCCGCTGAAGAGCTCGCGCGCATCCACTACACGGCTTTAACCGGATCACGTGAATCGAAGTATCAACAGTTGTCAGAGCTCACCTTAGACGGTCGACAGTGGCAATTGGCGCGCAATGATCCGTACTCGGATTTCACCGGAGCGCCGCAGAGTTGCTGGGACGAATGCCCCGCATTGGATGAGTTGCTTCCTTGGACGAGAACAGGCGTGACCCCGTCTCGTACATGGGTCTACGCGCCCGACGAAGAGACTTTGATACTTCGCTGGCGACGTCTGATGCATGAGACTGATCCGGTAGTTAAGGCTGAATTGTTCAAGGAGACCCGTGACCGTACGCTTTCTTCTGTCGTAGAGCCCCTGCCGGATCATGCGTATACGCCATATTCCTTGAAGGTCGAGAAAGGTGATTGTCTTGCTCCCGTACAGGTTTGCCTCCGCAGCTTTGATCGGCAGTGGGTAATACCCGACAGCAGGTTATTGGATATGCCTCGCCCTGACTTGTGGCGAGCTATTCGAGAGGATCAGGTATTTATACTTGAGCGGAACTCGCATAGAATCGAACGTGGGCCAGCCTTGGTCTTCTCGTCGCTAATTCCTGACAAGAATGCTTTTAGGGGCAGTGGGGGAGGTCGCGTTTTACCTCTGCGGCATCCTGACGGCACAGCGAACGTGACGCCTGGTCTTCTTCAGCATCTGGCTAACTCATTCCATCTTCCCGAAGTGACCGCAGATGACCTTGCCGCATACATTGCCGCAATAACAGCCCACCCGGCCTTCACTAATCGGTTTGCCGATGAGCTGAATACGCCGGGGATACGGGTACCCCTTACTGGACATAAAGAATTATGGAGTTCTGCAGTATCGCTCGGCCGTCGTGTGATCTGGGCTGCCACTTTCGGTGAGCGATATGTAGACTCTGGTGAGGGGCGCCCGGTCGGCTCTGATGGCCTACGCCGGACACTGCCGGAGCCCATCCTGTATCGACCGGCGATTAACATACATCCCTTGCCATCTAAGGTTGTGTATGACAGTTCTGCTCGAATCTTATGGATCGGGACAGGAGCCTTCCATAACGTCACACAGCGTATGCGTCATTATGCAGTAGACGGTCGCGAGGTCATAGATCGATGGCTAAGCAGCCGTGGGAGCCGACCAACCGGTCGGGTCGGTAGTGGTCTTGACCTAATTCGCAGCGAGAACTGGCGAAGTGAGTGGAGTGATGAACTCATCTGTTTGCTCTCTGTTTTGCGGCACCTCACTGAACTGGAATCTGCGCAGGAAGGCCTGCTTGACCGTGTACTTGAGCAGCCGCTCATCTCGCGATCGGAGTTGACTCGTCGAAGGATTCTCCCCGCTCCGCCTCACGCAGCAAAGCCGCGTCGACCTGCCAGTGACCAGGAAATCTTGCCTGGCATGGCAGAGCATGAGGGCCAAGAGCGCCACGAGGTGCAGCAAATCCCGCCGCCTCAAGAACTGAAGCCCGTAAACGAAGTGAGGCCCGGCCGCATTGGCAAGAAGCAAGTGCCTGGTCGGCCCCGTCGTCACCGGGGAACACGGTGACTGACACTACCGATCTTGAGCTCGGGTTATTGCTCGGCCCGACGACGATCTGAGCCGCCGCCTGAATCGACCCGAGGATACGGCTCAGGGGACGGCAAGGTCTACAGGCGCGGTGACGACGACAAGGAGCAACCGAAGGGTGAATGTAGATCGACCACCGATCTGGGCAAAGCCTGGGCTCAACGCAAGGCTTCGATGGCTTTCACGATCAGAGCGCGAGCGTCCGCGCCGTACACGGCCATGCTGCGCAACCGCTCGAATGCCTTCACGTACAGGGCGATCTCGGAGGGCTGGGTGACGTTGACCTCGGCGGACACCAGCTCGACGGAGACGTGCTTGTCGTCGTAGAGGTGGAAGGTCTCTTCGGGCCAGTGGGTCCGGCGGATGGTCATGGGGATGACGCCGAGGGAGACGGCCGGTAGGGCGCCGGCGGTGAGGAGGTAGCCGAGTTGTGCTGCCATGGCGTCGGGGTCGGCCACCTGGGAGTGCAGGACGGCCTCCTCGACGACCACGACGAAACGGTGTCCCTGTTCGTGGATGATGCGGGAGCGTTCGAGCCGAGCGCGGGCGGCCTCCGCGCTGTCGTCGATGTCCAGGTCGTGGATGCTGGCGGCGATACCCAGGACGGCGAGCGCGTAGCCCTCTGTCTGTAGCAGTCCGGGGACGATGCTGGAGGAGTAGATCCGGAAGTTCTGGGTCTCGCGGGATGCTTGCATCCTGCTGTCCTGGATGTGGCGCAGTCCGGCGCGGACCTGGTCGCGCCATTGCCGGTACATCGACTCGGCGTTGATGGACTGCACGACGAGATCCTGCGCCTGACTGTCCGACCCGGTCGCGGTGCACCAGCTTCGGATGTCGTTCGCGGACGGCCCGGTGAGGGCGTTCTCGATGCGTGAGGTTTTGGAGTAGTGCCAGCCGCACGCGGCAGCCAACTGCACGACCGTCAGGCCGGCTTCCTTGCGGAGGTCGCGCAGCCGGTGGGCGACGGCCTCGCGTGCGGCCTGGGCGGACGAGGAGGGCGAGGCGGGCATGGGTTGGCTGCCGGTGCTTTCTGGTCAGTTGATCTGGTACTGGTCGTGAGGGATTGCGCGCGCCCATACGGCCTCGAAGGACTCGGCGCACAGTTCCGCTGCGGCTGGGTCCTCGGAGATCTCGTGGCCGATCATGGCCCCGTCGCCGGAGAAGTAGCCCCACCGGATCACCTGGTCGTCGAAGAGCCAGAAGTCGTTGCCCGGCAGAGCGATGTCCGAGGCGCGTCGGCGGGGCAACCAGCGCACCTGTTCCCCGGCGTGCACGTTGACGCCGGTGGAGGCGTGTTCGTAGCGGATGTAGTCCGTGGCGGGTTCGGACACGATCCGGGCGCGCCGCACGGTGACGCCGCGCGTCACGGCACGGGAGACCAGGTTCACCCAGGGTGCCCAGTCCTGCGATGCGGGGTCGGTGTCGAGACGGCCGGTCTCCAGCCATGTTCGGAAGTCGTCAGCCTCTGCGGCCACCCCGTAGTGGTCTCGCATCTCAAGGTGCACAGCGGAGCGTGTGCACTCGTCCATGAGTTCAGCGATCGTCGGAACGATCGAGGACATCGCACGCCTCCCTGATCATGTGCACCATCCTGGCAGGGACGCGGACGACGGCCTCGTCCACCGGAATGCCGACGGCATGACCTGGCACTTCGAACGCTGCGCACTCTGCTTCGAGTTGAGGGTCCGGCTTCCACCCCTGGAAGACGAGTTCGCCCTTCTCCTGGTCGACCCAGACGGTCGGTGAGTCTCCGGTCTTGGTGTCGGGGTCGATCCCGATGAACCGTAGCGACACGACTCTCTCCATCCATGAGATGTGCAGTTCTTTGCGACACGCTCCGGCAGCTGGCGTGACTGGTCAAGAGGCCGAACTCGACAATGTCCACGGCTAGTTGGCATGACTGCAAATATCTGCACATTGCTGGCATTGGCGTCCGTCGCACTCCTAGCTTCAAGAGACACGACGAGACCCGGCGACCATGCGAACGGCCCCGGGTGTGGCCGACTGGGCAGGGGTCGACATGGCGAACCGCGCCACCGCAGCATCCGAAGGTACTGAGCGCCGGCAAGTCGATCGCCCTGACATCACCGTCATACGCGAGACCGTGCAGATTCTGCTGGACCCAGACGCCGTGGCGCTGCCCCCAACCGCTGATGAGCTGGAGACGCTGACGCAGATGATCCGGGGCCACCTGGAACTGCTCATCCCCGAGGTCGAGCAGTCCGTCAGGCGGTTGAAGAAGGACAGCATCCCCCGGTACTGCGCGCTCGCCTGCGTAGGCGAGGCGCGGGGAAAACTCCGTGCCGAGCCGACCCGCGGATTCGGCGGAGAAGTCGGCTACGCCCGACGCCTGGCACGCACCTTGAACGCTTTGTGCGACCACTACGAGAACCTTGGAGCGCGCCCGTGACCGCGCCCATCGACGACACCTCGACGTGCTCCGCCGAGTGCGCGCTGGCTGCCCAGGACGGCTACCAGGAACTGCACCACGAATGCCGCCAGACCAAGGACATCCCACTGCCCCACGGAGCCGGCCTGGTCCTCGTACGACGCTGCACCTGTCCCTGCCACACGCGTATAGCGGGTGCGTCATGACTCTGCGCTTCTGCCGCTACTGCGACGAGCCGATCACCGATCCTGACGACGCGGTTCATCTCTGGCACGAGGAGACCATGAGCGGACCGGGGCGGGACGTGTGGGCACACCGTGAGCACGCTGACCTCGTCGAGCCGGACACCACACTGGTACGCATCCTGGCTCGCGTACTGATCGCAGAGCGGAGGAGTTACTGATGCCGAACAACCCTGATGACACGACTCTGGGCTGACCTGCGAGAGTCGCACGCGGGAAACGGTGAACGGCGCGTTCCAGGTTGGCCCGAAGACCGATGACGGCCTAGGGGGCATGGGGAAGGGGGAAACGCCCAGACCATGCCGCAAGCCAGCTCAGTAGCGCATATTGAGATACCCCAGGAACTCGTCGTGCAGGATGCCGTTCGACGCCGCCGCGTTGCCGCTGTGCGGGCCCGGGCGGCCGTCGAGGCCCGTGAAGGTGCCGCCGGCCTCGGTGACGATGATCGCGTTCGCCGCCATGTCCCACAGGGAGAGCTCGGGTTCGGCGCAGATGTCGACCGAGCCCTCGGCGACCATCATGTAGGGCCAGAAGTCGCCGTACGCGCGCGTGCGCCACACCTCGCGGGTCAGGTCCAGGAAGCCGCCGAGCCGGCCCTGGTCCTCCCAGCCGGTGAGCGAGGAGTACGCGAAGGACGCGTCCGCCAGCTTCGAGACCTGGGAGACGCGCAGCCGGGACGCGGAGGACAGGCTGCGGCCGGTGTAGGCGCCGTGGCCCTTCGCGGCCCACCAGCGGCGGCCGAGCGCGGGCGCGGAGACGAGGCCGACGACGGGCTGGTAGCCGCCCTCCGCCGCCTCCGTCAGGGAGATCAGCGTGGCCCACACCGGGACTCCGCGCACGTAGTTCTTGGTGCCGTCGATCGGGTCGATCACCCAGCGGCGGGGGCCGGTGCCCTCGACGCCGTACTCCTCGCCGATGACCGCGTCGCGCGGGCGTGCGCGCTGCAGATGGCCGCGGATGAGTTCCTCGGCGGCCTTGTCCGCCTCGCTGACCGGAGTCATGTCCGGCTTGGTCTCGACCTTGAGATCGAGCGCCTTGAACCGGGCGGTCGTCGCGGCGTCGGCGGCGTCCGCGAGGACGTGGGCGAGGCGCAGGTCATCGTGATAGTCGGCCATGCGTGAACCGTATCTTCAGGGGTCGGGGCGGGGCTACAGGGTCCGGTGGGCGAAACGGGAGGTGGGGCACCGTCACAAGAGCGGCACGGGGGCGCCGAGTCCCTTCCCCGAGCAGCACTTCCGACCGGCACTCTCCCTCAACTCCCGCGCGCAATGGCCGAAGTGCGCCCCCCGGCGCCGCCGTGAACCCTTGACAGTGCTCCCGTGCGCGTCAAATCTGGGCGCAGAGCCGCTCGCCCCCGGGAGGCGAAAGATGCCTGCAGCGCGGGAATCCCTGTTGGACGCCGCCTATACGGCGCTGGCACGCAGGTCGTGGTCCACCGTACGGATGGTGGACGTGGCCGCCGCGGCCGGAGTGTCCCGGCAGACGCTGTACAACGAGTTCGGCAGCAAGGAGGGGCTCGCGCGGGCGCTGGTCAGAAGGGAGGCCGACGGCTATCTCGTCGGCGTCGACCGGGCCCTCGGCGCGTATGCCGACGCCCGTGAGCGGCTGACCGCGACCGCCGAGTGGACCACGTCGGCGGCCCGTGAGAACGCGTTGGTGCGGGCCATGCTCACCGGCTGCTGGAGCGAGAGGCTGCCCTCGCCGACCCTGTCCGCGGTGCCGTCCTCCTCCGCCGTACCGGCACAGCGCCGGGCCGACGGGCCGCTGCCCTCGCCCGGCGACTTCGTGGCCGTCGTCCGCGACCGTGCC